>NZ_JBJXCT010000010.1:0-68657 GCF_046159715.1 Pampinifervens navoyensis | reverse complement strand
ATGGAAGGGACAACAGGAAGAAGAAGGCTGTCTAAAAATGTCCTTTACAATCTTCTTTTCCCCCTCCCCCCTCTTGAAGAGCAGAAAGCCATAGCGGATGTTTTGAGGGCTGTTCAGGAGGTGATTGAAAAAACTGAGAAGGTCATTCGGGCTACCAAAGAGCTTAAAAAGTCTATGATGAAACAGCTTTTTACTTATGGAGTTTATAAGGATACATCTGGAAACTGGAAAATCGGAAATCCTGAAACGGTAGAAGTTAAAGAAACTGAAATAGGTTTAATTCCTAAGCACTGGGAGGTGGTGAGGTTGGAAAAAGTCCTATTTGAAATTGACAAACGAGTATATCAATTAAATCAAACAAACTCTTCTGACTTGCCTGTCTTATCTTTAACTAAGAATGATGGATTAATTCTACAATCTCAGAGATTTGAAAAACGTGTTGCTACTGAAGATACAAGCAAATACAAGGTAGTTCATAAAAATCATATTGTGTATAACCCTTATGTTATTTGGGAAGGTGCAATTCATATACTTGAGAAATTTGATATAGGAATAGTTAGTCCAGTTTATGTGGTTCTTCAGGTGATTGATAATATGGCTATTCCTGAGTATGTTGATGCTTGGCTTAGAACAGCAACAGCTCTTATGCTTTATAGTAGGCTTGCCTCTGGCACAGTAAATCGGCGTCGTGCAATAAAGAAACGAGACTTTTTACAAATAGCTTTCCCACTTCCCCCTCTTGAAGAGCAAAAACAAATAGCCCAAATACTTCAAGCCATAGACCAGAAGATAGAAAAGGAAGAAAACTACAAGAAAGCCCTTAAGAACCTCTTTAAGTCCCTCCTTCACAGCCTTATGAACGGTAAAATAAGAGTCAGGAGGGTCTGAGAGTTGAGGTATTTCACTGAAAGGCGGGAGGTGCAGGAGGCTATAATTTCTGTTCTTTCACAGCCCACAGCCTCCTATTCTGCTTCCTGCTGGAGGTATCTGACACAAGAAGAGGTGAATAGACTGAGGAGAAACACATCAAACATAGTGCTGAGGGATGTTTTCTTTCAGAAGGTAAAGGAGCTGAACCCTTTCCTCTCTCAGAGGGAACTGGAGGAGCTTCTAAAACGTATAGAAAGCCTGAAGCCAAACATACAGGGCAACATGGAAATGTGGGAACACCTGAAGGGTATAAGGAGCATATATGTGGAAAAGGAAAGGAGGGAGAGGAACATAAGGCTTATAGATACGGAAAACTGGCAGAATAATGTTTTTCATTACACGGATGAGTTTGAATTCAGCAATGGCATAAGGAAGATAAGGCAGGACCTTGTTTTTTTCATAAATGGCATTCCTCTGGTCTTTATTGAAGCTAAAGCACCCCACAGGGAGGATGCCATTGAGTCCGCTCTGGCTCAGGTAAGGCGATACCATGAGGAGGCTTCTGAGCTTCTGGCGGTTGAGCAGGTTTTTGGCATAACTCATGCCATAAGGTTTTTATACGGTGCCACATGGAACACAAGCTCCAAGTCTCTGTATAACTTCAGAGAAGAAATAAAGGGTGGTTTTGAGGAGCTGATAAGGGCTTTCTTTGGCTGTGAGAGGGTAGTAAGGCTTTTGAGCGATTATGTGCTTTTTGTCAGAAAGGATGACAGGCTTGAAAAGGTTCTTCTCAGACCTCATCAGATAAGGGCTGTGGAAAAGTCCATACAGAGGGCAAAGGACCCAGACAAACATAAAGGTCTCATATGGCACACGCAAGGCTCTGGAAAGACCTACACCATGTTAGCTATTGCCAAAAGGCTCATAGAAGACCCTGTTTTTGAAAACCCGACCGTTCTGATGCTTGTGGACAGAAACGAGCTGGAGCAACAGCTCTTTTCAAACATAAAGGCGGTGGGTCTGGAGCGTGTGGAGATAGCGGAGAGCAAAAGATATCTTCAGGAGCTTTTAAGACAGGACAGAAGGGGCATTATTGTCTCTACTATCCACAAGTTTGAGGGCATGCCTGAGAATATAAATACGAGGCATAACATTATAGTACTTGTGGATGAGGCACACAGGACTATGGGCGGAAAGCTGGGCAACTATCTGATGGGAGCCCTGCCCAATGCCACATACTTAGGCTTTACTGGCACACCCATAGGAAAAACCTCAAGTGGGAAAAGCACCTTTCATATCTTTGGCATAGATGACCCAGAGGGCTACCTTGACAAATACAGCATAGCCCAGTCCATAGAGGATGGCACAACCCTCAGGCTCTACTACAACCTTGCACCCAACGAGCTAAAGGTGGATAGAGAAACCTTAGAGAAGGAGTTTCTTGAGCTAAAAGATGCAGAGGGTATAAGCGACCCTTGGGAGCTGGACACAGTCCTTGAAAAGGCTGTTCATCTAAAAAACATGCTGAAGAGCCAAGAAAGAATAAGCAGAGTAGCTGAGTATGTGGCAAGGCACTACAGGGAGTATGTGGAGCCTTTAGGATACAAGGCTTTTCTTGTGGCGGTGGATAGAGAAGCCTGTGCCTTATACAAGGAAGAGCTGGACAAACATCTTCCACCTGAATACTCAAGGGTGGTCTTCAGCCCACACAAAAATGACCCACCCATTATGCAGAGGTTTCATCTGAGCGAGGAGGAGGAAAAGAGGGTGAGGGAGGACTTCAAAGACCCTGAGAAGATGCCGAAGATACTCATCGTGACCAATAAGCTCCTTACGGGCTTTGACGCTCCTGTGCTTTACTGCCTTTATCTTGACAAGCCCATGAGGGACCATATGCTGCTTCAGACCATAGCAAGGGTAAACAGACCCTACGAGGACAAGGAGGGCAGGAAAAAGCCAGCAGGTCTGATAATAGACTTTGTGGGCATATTTGAAAACCTTGAAAAGGCTTTAGCCTTTGACTCTGTAGAAATTGAAGGTGTTGCCACAGACTTAGAGCTTTTAAAGGAAAGGTTTAAGGAGCTTATGGAAAAGGCTCAGAAGGAATACCTGCAGGAGCTTTCAAGCCTTCCTGCATACAGGAGGGTGGATTATGTCCTTGAAAAGTTCCATGAGGAAGCAAGGAGGGAAGAGTTTTATAAGTTCTGCAGAGAGGTCTTTGACCTGTATGACCTTCTTTCACCCGATGCCTTCCTCAGACCTTATCTTGACCACCTTGAAAACTTAAGAAGGGTCTATGCCATAGTAAGGCAAGCCTACGAGCCATCTTATAACATAAGCAGAGATTTCAGCAAAAAAGTGGAGGAGCTGGTAAGAAAACACACAAAGCAGAGCATGATAGGTGAAAGCCTTGAGGTCTATGAGATAAATGAAGGACTTTTAAAAAGGCTTGAAGCGGAAACCGCAGACCATGAAAAGGTCTTCAACCTTGCAAGAACCATAGAGGAGTTTGTAAGGAGAGAAAAAGACAAAAACCCTCTGTTTGTTTCCATAGGTGAAAGGGCTCAGCAGGTGGTGGAAGACTTCAAAAGAAGGCAGATAAAAGCTCAGGAAGCCCTGAGGGAGCTAAGGAAACTGATTGAAGAAACCCTGAAGATACAGACGCAGATAAAAGAAAGCCAGCTGGACATGGAGACCTTTGCTATAGCCTATAAGCTCAAAGAGTCTGGAAAACCCCCTGAGGAGGCTGAAACTCTGGCAAAAGAAATAAGAAAACTTCTTGACGGCTATCCTTACTGGAAGCAGGACGAAGGACAGGAAAGAGAGTTAAAAAGGCACACGCTCAGGCTTTTAAAGGACATGGGGCTTGTGGAAGATATTCTGAAGGTTTTGAGATGAGCAGGGAAGAGTTTCTTGAGCTTTTATACCTCTGGGCGGAAAGGCTAAAGGTGAGGGACAGAATAAGGTCGGTGCATTTCAGAAAGATGAAGAGGAAGCTGGCAAGCTGTTCCTCAAGGGGAAGGCTCACCTTTGATGTGTCTCTTTTGGAAGAAGACAGGGAAAAGGTTTCCTATGTGATAGTGCATGAGCTTCTCCACCTGAGGTATCCAGACCACGGCAAGCTTTTCAAGCATATGCTGAAGGCATACCTCAAAAGCCTATAAGAATAATGCTATAATATTTTCAAACCCTCAAGGAGGCTGTTATGAAAGGAAGAATAGTGCAGGTGATAGGTGCGGTCATTGACGTGGAGTTTTCTGAAAAGAACCTTCCACCCGTCAGGCACGGTCTAAAGACAAGGAGGAAGTTCATAGACGACAGGGGAAACTGGGCGGAAGAGGAGCTCTTCCTTGAAGTGGCTCAGCACATAGGAGAGAGCAGGGTCAGATGCGTGGCAATGGGTGCCACCGATGGACTGGTGAGGGGTCAGGAGGTGGAATACTTGGGCGGACCCATAAAGGTGCCTGTTGGCAGGCCAACCCTTGGAAGGATATTCAATGTGGTAGGTCAGCCCATAGATGAAGCAGGACCCGTAAATGCAGAAGAGTTCTGGCCCATGTTCAGAGAACCTCCACCCCTGGAAGAGCAGTCCACAAAGGTGGAGATACTTGAGACGGGTATAAAGGTGGTTGACCTCCTTGAGCCCTATGTGAAGGGTGGAAAGGTGGGGCTCTTTGGTGGTGCTGGAGTGGGCAAGACAGTGCTGATGCAGGAGCTCATACACAACATAGCCAAGTTCCACAAGGGATTCTCAGTGGTCATAGGCGTGGGAGAGAGAACCAGAGAAGGAAACGACCTCTGGCACGAGATGAAGGAATCTGGGGTCCTTCCCTACACGGTCATGGTCTACGGGCAGATGAACGAGCCTCCCGGCGTGCGATTCAGGGTGGCACAGACGGGCATTACCATGGCTGAATACTTCAGGGATGTGGAGGGTCAGGACGTTCTTGTCTTTATAGACAACATATTCAGGTTCGTGCAGGCAGGCTCTGAAGTCTCCACGCTCCTTGGAAGACTTCCCTCTGCAGTGGGATACCAGCCCACCCTCAACACGGACGTGGGTGAGGTGCAGGAGAGGATAACCTCCACAAAGAAGGGGTCTCTTACCTCCATACAGGCAGTATACGTGCCCGCAGACGACATAACGGACCCTGCACCCTATTCGGTCTTTGCTCACCTTGATGCCACCACAGTGCTTGCAAGAAGGCTTGCAGAGCTGGGTATATACCCGGCAGTTGACCCTCTTGAGTCCACCTCCAAGTATCTGGCACCGGAGTTCGTGGGAGAAGAGCACTACAGAGTGGCATCGGAGGTCAAGAGAATACTGCAGAGATACAAGGAGCTTCAGGAAATAATAGCCATACTGGGTATGGAAGAGCTCTCAGAAGAGGACAAGGCAATCGTCAACAGGGCAAGGAGGATTCAGAGGTTTCTGGCACAGCCCTTCCACGTGGCAGAGCAGTTCACCGGCATGCCCGGCAAATACGTAAAGCTGGAGGACAACATAAGGAGCTTCAAAGAGATTCTCACGGGCAACTACGACCATCTTCCTGAAATGGCCTTTTACATGGTGGGCACCATAGAAGAGGCTGTGGAGAAAGCCAGAGCTCTGGGAGCAAAGGTTTGAGGTCTGACGGAAGAAAGCCCGGGGAGCTAAGACCTGTAAGGATAATAAGGGATTACCTCAAGCATCCCGAGGGCTCTGTGCTTGTGGAGTTCGGAAACACAAAGGTTATATGCACCGTCTCTCTGCAAGATAGCGTCCCCCCCTTTTTAAAGGGTAAAGGTCAGGGCTGGATAACTGCAGAATACTCCATGCTTCCCAGGTCAACCCAGACAAGAAACATACGCGAATCGGTTCAGGGAAGAATCGGAGGCAGAACGCACGAAATACAGAGGATGATAGGAAGAGCTATGCGAACCGCCCTTGACCTCACAAAGGTAGGAGAGAGGACTTTCTGGATTGACTGCGATGTAATACAGGCGGACGGAGGAACGAGAACTGCTTCCATAACAGGCGCCTTTGTGGCCCTGGTGGACGCAGTCATAAGGCTCTACGAGGAGGGAAGCATAAGCTCAACTCCTATAAAGGACTTTGTGGCTGCGGTGAGTGTTGGCATAGTAAAGGGCCAGATACTTCTTGACCTTAACTTTGAGGAGGATTCAGAGGCAGAAGTAGACATGAACCTTGTGGCCACAGGCTCTGGCAGAATATCAGAGATACAGGCTCTTGGTGAAGAGCACTCTTTCACAAGGGAAGAATTTGACAGGATGCTCACTCTCGGTCTTGCAGGAGTGGAACAACTGGTGGAGCTCCAGAAGGCCTTCTTTGATGTGCAGGGAGGATTATTCAGAAGAAAGAACATAAAAGAGGCAAGGCTTTAGTTCCTTTTTCTTGACAAAAGAATTTTGGGATTGTATATTAATTTCCAGATTTTTTTCAGGAGGTGTGGTATGAACCTGGAAGAGGTCAAGCCAGGGCAGGAAGTGGTAATACTTGGTCTCAGCGGTAAGGAAGAGGTCCTGGAAAAGGTGAAAGCCATGGGCCTCAGGAAGGGCAGAAGGATATCCCTTCTGCAGAAAACTGGAAGAAACCTTCTTCTAAAGGTGGACAACTCAAGAATAGTCATAAGTAGAGACCTGGCAAAGGGTATAGAAGTTCAATGAAAAGCATAAGGGTGGCCCTTGCGGGCAATCCCAACGTAGGAAAGACGAGCATTCTTAACCATCTTGCAGGCACAAGCCTCAAGGTGGGCAACTGGCCAGGGGTAACCGTTGAAAAAAGAGAGGGAAAGGTAAGGTTCTGGGATTACGAGATAAGCCTTGTGGACCTTCCCGGCATATACACCCTTGAGCCCATCTCAGAGGACGAATGGGTGGCATACAATTACATAAGACAGGAAAAACCAGACCTGATACTCAATATCATAGAAACCCCCAACATGGAAAGAGACCTGCTCCTGACGGTAGAGCTCCTTGAGCATGAAATTCCCCTTATCATCGTCCTCAACATGACAGACGAAGCCCAGAAACTGGGCATAGAGGTAAATGACCGGTGGCTCTCTGAACTGCTCGGGGTGAGAGTTCTCAGAACCAACGGAAGGACTGGTGAGGGCGTAAAAGCTCTGCTTCCCAACATAGTGGAGGTTTTCAGCTTAAAGGAGAGACCAAAAGTCATAAGATACAGCAAAGAGCTGGAGGAGTTCCTCCAGAAAGTCAGAGAAAGGGAAGACGAAACAAAGGCAGAGCTAATAAGGAAACTCCTCCAGAGAGAAGACTTTAAGGAGCTAAGGGAAAGTATAAAAAGGGCCCTGGGAAAAGAAGTTCATGACCTGATAAAGGATGAAAGGTATGCAATGGCCCATGGGCTCTACAGAGAAGTGATTGAAAAAAAGCTCCTTACCGCAAGGGACATAACAGACTCTCTGGATAAGGTGCTCTTGCATCCAGTTTTTGGTATCCCCATCTTCCTCCTGCTTATGTTTCTTCTCTTTAAGGTTTCCTTTGATTTTTCTGCGCCCTTCATGGACTGGGTGGATGGCTTTGTAAATGGTTTTGTTGCCCCTCTGGTCTCTGCGGGCATGGCAGCCCTTGGGGTAAGCGAATGGCTTCAGAAACTCTTTTCTGAAGCGGTGGTGGGTGGAGTGGGCTTCGTTCTTACCTTTGTTCCCCTCATTGCCGTCATATACTTCCTGCTGGCGCTGATGGAGTTTTCTGGATACCTTCCCAGAGTTGCCTTTCTTATGGACAGGTTCATGCACAGGCTGGGGCTTCATGGGAAAAGCCTTGTCCCCCTTCTTCTGGGCTTTGGTTGTAATGTGCCTGCCATAGTTGCCACCAAGGCACTTGAGACAAAAAGGGACAAACTGCTGGTAATAGCCATGATACCCTTCATGAGCTGTCCAGCAAGGCTTGTGGTCTTCTCCTTTTTTGCAGTGCTCTTTTTCAAGAACCCGGCCACTGTTATATTTTTCCTCTACCTTCTTGGTGTTCTGGTTGCTCTTATAACCGCCTTCCTGCTGAGAAAGACCTTCTTTAAAGGGAGCCTATACCATTTTGTCATGGAGCTGCCGCCTTACAGACTTCCCACTTTCAGGCTTCTATTCAGGATTGTGTGGGTCTATGTGAGGGATTTTCTCTACAGAGCCGGCACTCTCATATTTGCGGCGTCAGTTTTTATATGGCTTCTCCTCAACCTTCCCCCAGGTGTTAAAAACCCCTCCGAAAGCCTTGCTGCGCAGGCAGGCAAAACCATAGCACCCCTCTTCAAACCACTGGGCCTTGAGGACTGGAGGATTGCCACCTCCCTGATACCTGCCTTTCTCGCCAGAGAGATAGTGCTCAGTTCCATGGGCACCATATATTCTGCAGAGGCGGAGAAGGAAGAGAAGGAGTTTATCCTCTCGGAGGCTCTGAAAGAGCAGACTATCGGGCTTGGAAATGCCTTCAGGGATGCAGTTCTTAATGTGTTCAAACCTGTGCCAAAAGCCTTTGAGGTAGAGGAGGAAGGAACGGACAGTCTGAGGGCTCTAATAGCAAAAAGCCTATCTCCCGCATCCGCCCTTGCTTTCATGGTTTTCCTGCTTCTTTATACCTCATGCCTCGGCACAGTTGCTGTCATGTGGAGGGAAGCCGGAAAGGGGTTTGCCCTTCTCTTTCTCCTTTACAGCCTCATAGCTGGCTGGTTTTTTGGCTTCCTCGCATACAGACTGGGGGGCATGCTGTGGAGTATCTGACGGTCCTTCTGATTACTGCCCTTCTCTCATATCTCTGGTGGAGAAGGTGGAGGAAAAACAGAGGCTGCTGCCAATGACCTTGCGGTTATAATTTTAATGCTATGATAGAATGGCTTGTGAAAAAACTTCTGGGCACAAAGAGCGAGCGCGAGGTAAAGAGGTTAAAGAAGGTCGTTCAGAGGATAAGACACAGAGAAGAAGAGCTGGATGAGCTTTCGAACAGGGAGCTCAGGCTTATGGCCCATGAACTTCGCCAGAGAATTCTGCAGGATGAAGACATAAAGCAAAAGATAATGGAGGGGAAAATAACAGAAGAGGTAGAGCTTGCCTTTGCCCTTGTGAGAGAAGCAGGAAAGAGGACTCTGGGTCTGAGGTTCTTTGATGTGCAGCTGATAGGTGGTCTTGTGCTTCATGAGGGTAAGATTGCAGAGATGAAAACCGGTGAGGGCAAGACCCTTGTGGCTACCTCTGCAGTTGCAGCAAATGCCATGACAGAAGAGGGTGTGCACGTGGTTACTGTCAACGACTACCTGGCCAGAAGGGATGCCCAGTGGATGGGGCCCATCTATCTCTTTCTCGGCCTTGATGTGGGTGTTATAAACTCCGATTATAGCTCCTACAGAGTCCAGTGGGCAGACCCAGAGCTTGCAGACAGGGCAGTGGAAGAAGACTGGAGGGTGTGGCCAAAGGGCTACTTTGAGGAAACTCTGCCCTCAGAGCTTATAAGTGTTCAGGCAAAGAAGGCCTTCTACACCAAGCTGGTGCCCTGCACCAGAAGGGAGGCTTACCAGTGCAGCATAACCTACGGCACCAACAACGAGTTTGGCTTTGACTACCTGAGGGACAACATGGCCTTCTCAGCAGAAGAAATAGTTCAGGTAAGAGGTCACAACTTTGCCATAGTGGACGAGGTGGACTCCATACTCATAGATGAGGCAAGGACGCCCCTTATAATATCTGGTCCTGCGGAGATGGACACTTCCGTCTATTACAGGGCGGATGAGGTGGTGAGAAAACTGGTAAAGGATGAAGACTTCACGGTAGATGAAAAGAACAGAACCGTGCAGCTTACAGAGCAGGGCATAAGGAAGGTGGAGGAGCTTCTTGGAATAGAAAACCTCTACGACATAAGGCATATAGACCTTCTTCATGCGGTAAATCAGGCTCTCAGGGCTCACAGCCTTTTCAAGAAGGACGTGCACTACATAGTGAGGGATGGCGAGATTCTTATAGTGGATGAGTTCACCGGAAGGGTGCTTCCGGGCAGGCGCTGGAGTGATGGTCTACATCAGGCAATAGAGGTAAAGGAAGGCGTTCCCATACAGAAAGAAAACCAGACACTTGCCAGCATAACCTTCCAGAACTACTTCAAGCTCTACAGGAAGCTCTCAGGTATGACAGGCACCGCAGAAACAGAGGCACTGGAGTTTAAAGAAATATACGGTCTTGAGGTGGTGGTTGTCCCAACCCACAGACCCATGAGGAGAAAGGACCATCCCGATATGGTTTTCAAGACAAAGGGAGAAAAATGGCAGGCTGTGGTGGATTTAATCAAGGAAGAGCATGCAAAGGGCAGACCAATACTGGTAGGAACCGTCTCCATAGAAGATTCTGAACATCTCTCAAGGCTTTTACAAAAAGAAAAGATTCCTCACAATGTGCTAAATGCCAAACAGCATGAGAGGGAGGCAGAGATAATCGCTCAGGCGGGAAGACTGGGCGCAGTTACCATCTCCACCAATATGGCAGGAAGGGGAACGGACATACTTCTTGGCGGAAACCCTGAATATCTTGCAAAAGAGATGCTAAGGGCGAAGGGCAAGGCTATAGAGGAGGCAACAGAGGAAGAGTGGAAGGAAGCACTGGAAAAGGCATACAGGATAACGGAGGAGGAGAAGAAAAGGGTGGTGGAGCTGGGAGGTTTGCTTGTCATAGGCACGGAAAGGCACGAATCAAGGCGTATAGACAACCAGCTCAGGGGAAGGGCTGGAAGACAGGGGGACCCAGGAGAGTCCCGCTTTGTGCTTTCCCTTGAAGATGACCTCATGAGGATATTTGGCGGAGACCGGGTTAAAAAGCTTATGGAGCTTCTAAAAATTCCTGAGGGAGAGCCCATAGAGAGCGGTATGGTAACAAAAGCAATACAGAACGCCCAGAAGAGAGTGGAAGCCCAGAACTTCCAGATTAGAAAGAGACTTCTTGAGTATGACCTGGTTATGAACACCCAGAGGCTTACGGTATATTCCATAAGGAGAGACCTTCTTGAATCTAGGGGCCTGGAGGAATACCTTCAGGAGTTTGTTCAGGACCTTGTAGCCCAGAAGGTGGAAGAACTCATAAAAGAGGAAGAGCCAGAGCTCTGGGAACTGGAGCCCCTCAGAGACTACCTGAGAGAGCTCACCGGAAGAGAGGTGGAAGTGCCTCCAGCAAGAGACAGGGAAGACCTCGTAAACCAGCTTTCCCAGAGAGTTCTTGAGATTATATTCGGAAGAAAGCAAGAGCTGGGTGAAGATATCTTCAGAGAGCTTGCAAAAATCGTCATGCTCTCCAACCTTGACCATCTCTGGAGGGAGCACCTGCATACCATGGACAGGCTCAGAGAGAGCATATACCTGAGGGGCTACGCCTCGAAGGACCCACTGGTGGAATACAAGAAGGAAGCCTTCTACCTTTTTGAGGATATGCTCTCAAGGTTCAGAGAGAGGACCCTCTCAGACATAATGCACATGCAGGTCAGAACACAGGAAGAAGTGGAAGAAGAGCTCAAAAAAGAGGAACAGGAAAGGGAAAAGCTTCTGAGCATGGCAGTTTTTAGTGGAGCCGAAGGCAAGTCTGACCAGAGCCAGAAAGGTCCAAAGAGAAAAACTCTCAAGGAGCGTCTTCAGGCAAGGAGGAAGAGATAGTCTTCAGCCTTCTGTAGGCTTCAAGTATTTGCATGAAGGGTATGTTTCCTTCTCTCACACATCTGAGACCCCCTGGATGCAGGAACCTGACAATGGTAGAAGGTTTCCCCTCTATCTTTCCACCGTCCACATACAGGTCCACCTTATCACCAAAGTAATCCATAGCTTCCTCAACCCTTACCGCCGGCCTCATACCCTCGGGGTTGGCGCTCGGAGCTACAAGAGCCTGGTCTATTAAGGAGAACAGACCAGAGACATAACTGTTTGGCCTGGGTAATCTTACCGCAAGACTCTTTCTCCCTCTTGTCAGATAGAGGGGTATGGAGTTTTTCTTGTAAAAGAGAAAGGTGGCGTTAAACTCCTTCATAAGACGCAGGTGTATCCTTCCATGCCTGAGCTTGAGGTAATCAAGCCAGCAAGTATCGGGTATTAGAAGGAGGAAAGGTCTTCCAGAGGGTCTTCTGAAGGAATAGAGCCTCTCCACCGCCTTCCTGTTCAGAGCAACCGCCAGCAGACCGTATATGGTATCCGTGGGAAAGCATACTATACCACCACCTGCGAGGACTTCAGCGGTTTCTGAGAAAGCTTCCTGGTTCAGTGGCAACACCCTCATACCTGTATGAACTCCGCAACCCTTTCCAAATCTGGCGGAAGGGTTACCGGCTGTTCGCAGACCTTTATGGCAGTGTCGGGGTCTTTGAGACCGTTTCCCGTAAGGGTGCAGACCACCACCTCACCACCCCTGAAAAATCCCTCTCTTGTAAGCTTTATAAGCCCTGCAACAGAGGCGGCAGAAGCAGGCTCGCAGAATATGCCCTCCCTCGAGGCCGTCAGCTTGTAGGCATGAAGTATTTCCTCATCACTGACCGCATCTATCAATCCGCCAGATTCACGAACCGCCTGAAGGGCTGGTTGCCAGCTGTAAGGGTTTCCTATCCTTATGGCGGTTGCTATGGTCTGTGGGTTCTTTATGGGGTAGCCCTTTACTATGGGCGCAGAGCCTTCCGCCTGCCAGCCCATCATCCTTGGCAGCTCCGTAATCTTCCCTGCTTTGTGGTATTCCTTATATCCTTTCCAGTAGGCGGTTATGTTGCCCGCATTTCCCACAGGGATGAAGTGATAGTCCGGAGCCCTGCCAAGGGCATCGCACACTTCAAAGGCTCCCGTTTTCTGCCCCTCTATCCTGAAGGGATTTACAGAGTTGACGATTTCCACTGGCAATAGCTCCCCTATTTTTCTTACTATATAGAGGGCATCGTCAAAGTTTCCCTGAATGGCTATAACCCTCGCACCATATATAACGGCCTGAGAGAGTTTTCCAAGGGCAACTGCACCCTTAGGAAGTAATACAAAGGCTTTCAGACCTGCCTTTGCAGCGTAGGCAGCTGCTGAAGCTGAGGTGTTGCCCGTTGAGGCGCATATAACAGCTCTTTTCCCGGCCTCCACAGCCTTTGAGATGGCAACGGTCATCCCCCTGTCCTTGAAAGAACCCGTGGGATTTAGGCCCTCATACTTTAGGAATATCTCCCCCCTGAAGCCAATAGCTTTTGCAAGGTTTTCTGCATGAATTAACGGAGTATTTCCCTCGCACAGTGTTATCACGGGCGTGCTTTCACCTACGGGCAGGAACTCCCTGTATCTGTGTATTATGCCTCGCCAGTAGCTCATAACTCTGAGGGAAATATTATAATTTAATACCTGCAGGGGGTGTGGCGGAACTGGCAGACGCAGCGGACTTAAAATCCGCCGGCCCAAAGCCGTGAGGGTTCGAGTCCCTCCACCCCCACACAGGACCATGATACTGAGCGACAAAAGCATAAAGGAGCTCATAAGAGAAGGCAGGTTAATGGTAGAGCCCTACAGGGAGGAGAACGTGCAGGCATCCTCTGTGGACCTTACTCTGGGTGGGGAGGTACTTTTCTACAGGTCAGAATGCATAGACCTCAGGAGCCCACACATACCCGTGGAAAAGCTGAGCATTCCTGAAGAGGGCTTTCTCATACCCCCAAAGGCTTTTCTGCTCGCCACCACAGAAGAATACATTAAACTTCCCGAGGACATAACTGCCTTCGTGGAGGGCAGGTCTTCTCTTGGCAGGCTTGGGCTCTTTATAGAGAATGCAGGCTGGGTGGACGCAGGTTTTGAAGGACAGATAACCCTTGAGCTATACAACGCCAACAACTGTCCCATACGCATATACAGGGGCGTTCGTATATGCCAGATTGTGCTTGCGAGGCTAGACCAGAGAGCAGAGAAACCTTACAGGGGCAAGTATCAGGGGCAGAAGGGTGCTACCCCTTCAAGGGTTTATATGGATTTTTATTCATAAAGCTGGTCAATGGGCTTCCTGCCCGCAAAGCCTTCATCTAGCTCGTGCCAGAACATGAGGGTATCCTCATCCTCCTTCCAGCAGAGCCATATGTAGCGGTTCTGATGAAAAGACAGAAAGTCCACCAGTATGGGGTCCACACCCTTTATAACGCCACCCAGAGCCTCTATCTTCTGGAAGAGCCGTCTTATGTCCATGTCAAGGTCATTTATATGGCTCTGCAAGTAGAGCTTTTCAAGCTCATCCCCTTCTTCTTCAAGTTTTGCCACACAGGAATAGAGCTCTTCCCTCTTTAAGTTTATTTCCTCAACTATGGGCTTTATGACCGCTATAAGGTCTCTTGCAGTATCAATGTCAAAGACTTTCATGGCTGATAAATTTAGTGCAAAAACACAGTAGAGCAACAGTTTGGTGATACCACCGGGTTCAATCCCAGACTCTTTGCGTATGTGAAAATACCTTCCGCCGGAAAGGTTATGCCATTCACTCCCGCATGAAGGGCGTATAGGTCAAGCCTTACCCTTTCCTGACCTGCAGGCCTTGCACATCCCACTACCACAGGTCTTTTTGGAAGAGCTTTTCTTGCATGAAGCAGAACTTTTGCACTCTCCTCAGGCTTTGGTGGAGGAAGAAGCTGGAAGCGAGCCTTCCCGTAGTAGGGCATAACAACCACGATAACAAGGGCTGATGGGTCAAACTGGGCAATCATGTCTATGGCTCTGTATTCACCCCTTATCTGTCCGTAGTGTAGCCCTATTATCACATGAGGAACTATGTTGTGGCCTGCTTCCTTAAGAAGCCTGAGGGACTCCTCATAATCTTTTGTGCTCTTGTGGGGCAGTTTGTAGACCTCTGCTATGGTCTGGTCGTCTCCTATTATATCAAGGAGGACCGCATCCACCTGAGCCTCTCTCAGTCCCTCTGCAAGCTCTCTGTCAACTAAACCCACATGACAGCTCACAAACATACCCAGCTCTTCCCTTATCCTCTTCATAGTATTTAAAAAAGGATAGAGCTCCACCACACCATCCCTGTTAGAACCTCCGGATATGAGAAGTCCATCGACTCCTTTATCCTTGAGCTCGTTTGCCACTTTCCAGAGCTCCTCAGGGCTTGTGGCAGGTATCATGTGCCAGAGTATCTTTGAGGCACAGTGGTCACACATGAGCTCGCAGTTTTTGCCAGTTATGGATATGTCCACAAACTTTGGACCAGTCTTTATAGAAAAGTCTTCCACCTCGTAGTGCTTAAAACCGGGGCTGTGAAAGTGTATATCTCTGCCAAAATTTTTCAACCTTAGCTCAAAGCCCTCAGAGAGCTCCTCAAGGAGGCTTGTGTCAAGCTCTACATCTTCAAGGGAGGGGTGGGTCGCTCCACCCCTGAAGTTCATTATCCGCACTTTATACCCTTCTCGTTGATAACCTTTGTAAGGGCATCCACAGCGGCCTGGCCTTTCAGAAGGCTGTTGACCTCTTCAGGGTTTGTGGGCTTTATTTTTGCTATCCATCCAGCACCATAAGGGTCGTCATTGGCAAGTGCGGGGTTGCCCTTGAGGGCCTCATTTACTTCCACCACCTCTCCCGTGAGGGGAGTAGGCACTGGTCCAACCCATTTACCACTCTCAATGGTTGCGATGCTCTTGCGTCTTTCTATGACCTTTCCAGCCTTCTTGGGCGTATAGGCCACAAGCCTTCCTGCCATGGCCGCTGCCACGGAGGTCAGACCCACCGTGTAAGTGCCATCCCCGTTGTCCTTTGCCCAGGTGAAGGCGTTTGCCTCCGGGTCCACGTCATAGAGAAGGTCCTCAGGTATGTTGCAGCCGTTGACTGTTGCCATGCTTTACCCTCCTTTATAGAAATTTTAAAAGGTTAGCACCTTATCAGCTTCCATTGCCCTGAGGGCAAACTCGCTGGCTGGAAATACCCCATCCAGCTCCGGTATAAGGTCCTCGGGCTTGTAGCCCAGTGAGTCTATCGCCTGCTTGCAGGAGTAGAACTTAACCCCCGCCTGCTTGGCATCCTTCATAAAGTCATAAACACTTTTTAGCTTTTTACCGTTTGGAGAAAGGCAGTTGGGTTCGGCCGGAAGTATCCTCTCTGCAACACCCTTCTTGAGAAGCCTTGTGCCGTCCATGTTGAAAAACACCTCCACCTCCGCCTCGTTGGCGGCCATGAGGGCTGCAATATAAAATGGTGATGCACATCTCCAGGGAGTTCTCGGACCGCTTGTCATGAGAATTATTACCTTCATGCCTCCACAGCCCTCCTGGCTTCAGCCTCCTCAGGGACACCCACAAAGGCAAGCTTACCATCTATTATGGTGGAGGGGACAGCTCTTACTATGAGCTTTTTTGCCCACATTCTGCCCTCCGGCTGTGCCACATCAAGCACCTCGTATTTAAAGCCATACTCTGCCTGAAGCTTCCTCCAGAGGGCATCTGCATCGGGGCACGTGGCACACCACTGTGAAACAAGCAGGATAACATGCTTATCTCTCGCTGCCATCATGTGCACCTCATACAGATTATATCCCATTCATCAATGTATTTTCTCATTTCTTCTATGGCATCTCTGCCATAGAGGAGGTCTTTTATGTCCCTATGAAGGTCAAGTGGTTTCATCTTCACAATCCAGCCTTCCCCATAAGGGTCGTAATTTATTATATCGGGCTGCTCCAGCACCTTTTCGTTTCTCTCCACCACCTCGCCCTCAACAAGGGCGTTTATAGGACCCGCCCATTTGCCACTTTCAAGGGATGCCACAGGCTTCCCTTTCTGCACCACCTTACCCACATTCTTTATACGGGCGTGCAGGAGCCTTCCAGCCCTGACCTGACCAACATCCGTAAGGCCCATGGTAACAGTTCCATCTTCGTTCACCTTCAACCAGGTCTGTGTCTCTATCTCGTAATAAAGGTCAAGGGGAACAACACACCCATTGTATTCCCATTCTCTTTCGCTTTCCAACCCCTGCACCACGCCCATGCTCTACTCCTATGCAAGTCCGAGCTTTTTGAGAACAGGGATAGGGTCTGAAAGGTTGTCCTTAAGCTTTACATCACCCACACTGTAGCCAAAGGCAAGCCCGAGGAGCTGCGTAAAGTATGCGGCAGGCACATCCACATCCGGCACACCCTTCATCATGAGCCTGTGGCGATACATCTCAAGTGATGCATGACATAGAGGACATTCTGTGGCTATTATGTCCGCACCGTTGCGTTTTGCGGTCTGTAGTATCATCATCACGAACTTCTCTGAGACCAATTCATCAGAGAGGGAGTGAGGTCCTCCACAGCACTGCGTGTGCATGGGCTCAAACTCTACGCTTGTGGCACCTGCGGCTTCGAGAAGGGCATTCATGTAATATGGATGTTCGTCGTCATCTGCCGTCTCCCTTTTCCTTGGTCTTGCCTCCTCATCCTGACCGCCTGCGTGGGCATAGGTTCTTGCGTAGAAGTGAGGCCTTGTGTAGAGACATCCGTAGTAGTTGGCAACCTTAAGGCCCCTGAGGGGCTTTCTTGTCCTCTCCTTCACCTTCTGTGGCCCCGCTTCGTGGTAGAACCACTCCAGTATGTGGTAGGTCTGGGGTATCTGGTCAAGGGGGTCCACACCACCCTCTCTCAGAAGGGCATTGACCCTGTCATAGACAGCTCTATCCGTTTCAAGAAAGTATTCTGCCCTCTGAAGGGAAAAGGAGCATCCGTTGCAGGGAGCCACTATTACATTGTGGCCCTGTCTTCTTGCAAGAGACATGTTTCTGGCATTCAGGAGCATGGTGCCCATAAAGGTCACGTTCTTGGACTCCATGGCACCACAGCAGTTGTAGTCTTCAAGGTAGTCAAGCTCAAGGCCGAGCTCCTTTGCCACTATTCTTGTAGATACATCATAAGACCTTGCTGCACCTTCAAGGGAACAGCCAGGATAGTATGCAACTCTTTTACCTATCACACCCATGTTAAACCTCCTTAGTGTAATGCACCTTCTTCCTGCATCACTTTGCGCAGGACCTGCTTGAACTTGCTCCAGTTCTTTGTTCTTGGATGGAAGAGCATGTGCTTGGCGTTCAGGACCAGGAAGCCTATGTTCATGGATTTGAGGGGCTTTACAGTTAACTGCTTTAGCCACTCTGGAGTTTCACCTATGAAGGGTATGGGCTTTTTGAGTATGGGGTCTTTGAAAACCCTGTATCCCTGCTTTTCTATCCATCCAAAGAGCAACTCTCCATCCTCTATCCTTCCATATTCAAGAACGGACTCGGTGAAGAACTTGTCAAACTTCTTGGAGGGATATTCCTCCACAAGCCCCTTCTTCGCCATCGCTCTGAGTATTGCCTTGAGCACCTCCTCAACGAGCACACCCTTTGGACATCTGTGCGTGCATTTGTGGCAGGAGACACACCTCCACATAACATCCGCACGCTTCTGAAGCTCATCTATCATACCCAGCCTTGCAAGGTATATGAAGTGTCTTGGATTGTATCTCTCATCCCAGTAGTTGTGGACGGGGCAAGAGGCAGTGCAGTAGGAGCACTGGTAGCACTGGGTTATGGTTTTGCCATCGGGAGAATTCATAACATCCTTGGCAAAGTCAAGGTCATAATCGTTTATCACCCTGGGGAGGATTATCAGGTTCCAGTCCCCAGAGACATCAACGCCGTCAATAACAAGCCTTTCTTTCCTCAAAATTCTCTCCGGCTCTACAAGGCTACGCTCGTGTATTGCCATGGTTATACCTCCAGAAGGTCTTCATTTCTTATAACACCAAGCAGTCTTCTTGCCATAACCCCGGCAGGGGGGAAGAAGCCCTTGGCACTGTGCATGGTGGACAGGGTCATGTAGTCCACATAGGTGGCGTATATCATGGCAAGGAATATGTCCACAAAGAGATACCCCTTTACCTTTATACCAAAGTCCAGAAGCTTTTCCTGAACCTGCTTGTATATGAGCTCAAACTCCTCGTAAGTTTCCCCATACATGCTCCTCTTTGGGGGCTCTTCCTTTAGAAAGACCACCGCACCACTCTCGCTCTCTGGGTCCCATATCCAGCTTGTCCACAGCACATACTGCTCAGGAAAGGTAAAGTGAAGTATCTCACTGGCTATATCCCTTGCAGACTTCCTGTCCACACCCCTTATCTCTTTTACAAACTTCTCCACCCTCTCTTCCCAGCTCTGAGCCTTTCCGTAGAGGAGGTCGCTTATGGCTCTTTTGAGCCTGTCAATGCCCGTTTCTTGGATTATCTTCTGCCTTTTTCTTCTTGCGGGGAATATCTTTTCCAGAATTAGGTCAATGTCCTCCTCTGTAAGGGATGGGAGCCTCTCCTTGCTGAAAGCCTGCTGGAAGAGGAGGGATTTGGCGAGGAGGTCCTTGTAAAATTCCTGAACGAAGTCCTCGCCTTCTCCCAGTATCTTTATCAGGTAGTCCCTGACAAGAAAGTCATCAAGAATGACAGGCTTCTTCATACCATCACCTTTGCACCCAGGAATGCTGCCGCCTCCGCAGCTGCTGCCTCACCTTCGGAGAAGGAAGACTCTATGTCTATGGGACCCTTACAGGCACCTGCTATGAAAATGCCTGGCTTGTTGGATATGATGTTGGAGCCAGACTCTTCAGAGGGTATGAGGAACTGGCTATCAGGGTCCTGGGCAAGCCCCAGAATCTTGGCGACCTTCTTGGTTCCGGGGGATGGCTCCATTCCAAGCACAAGCACCACAAGGTCCATGGGAACCTCTGCAGGTCTCTGAACTATGGTGTCCTCATGCTTTACCCTGAGCCTTCCGTCTGCAGGGCTGTATGTGATTTCCGCAATCCTTCCCCTCACATACCTGACACCAAACTGCTCCTGAGGAGCCCAGTAGAAGGGGTATTCCCATGTGCCGTAGGTTCTCACGTCCATGTAATAACAGAAAACGTCCACATCAGGGTAGTGCTCCCTTATTTCCATACCCTGAAGACCAGACAGTGCACAACCATACCTGCAGCAGTGAACGTTGGTCACACCCAGCTGTCTGTCCCTTGAGCCCACACAGAAAACAAAAGCAACCCTTCTTGGAAGCTGTCCGTTGGAGGGTCTGTAGAGCTTGCCTTCCTGAGAGAACATCCTTTCAAGCTCAAGGTTCGTTATAACATCTGGATACAGCCCGTAGCCGAGCTCACCTTTCCTTCTTGGGTCAAAGTGCTCAAAGCCGGTGGCAACCACTATGGCACCCACCTCATGCTTTTCTCCGTTGGAGAGGGTCACCCTGTATTCTCCGGGCTCGCCTTCGCAGGCGGTCAGCTCCGTGTTGAGAAGAACCTTCACATTGGGGTTTTGCTCCACATCCTTTATGTAAGGACCTATCACCTGGGAGGGTTTTAGCTTTCTGGGGATTAAGGTGTGGTAGTGGTTTTTGATAGGATTCCCACCCAGCTGACTGTCCTTTTCCACCAAGATAGTGGATACTCCGAGCCTTCCCAGAGTTCTGGCCGCCGCGAGTCCTGCAGGACCACCTCCAACTACCAGCACGCTCTTAGCCATGTTAAACCTCCTTTAGTTGTTCTTATGGGGGCAGAGCCCCCAGAGAAAGCTTAGGACTTGAAAAGTGGCATGTTTGCAGTTGCAGAAGCCTTTGGCTTACCTGTGGAAGTCCTGCTGTAAGGCTCATAAAGGTCGTATTCCTTGAAGAATTCCATGAGCTCGTCGTATTTACCGGCCTTTTCCAGGTCTGCTATGTATTTGACGGTGTCTTCCCACTCTTTCCTGAGCTCTCTCCAGTTGGTTATTCCCATTTTCTCAAGGAGTCTCTCGTAATCGGAGCAGTTCCAGTATAGCTGGACTATCTTGAAGGGATGTGCACCGCAGGCGAGGGCTGCAAACATAACGTCAGACATGACTGCCACAGGGTGATACATGCCATGGGCCTTTCCTATCCACTGGTTCTTCTCAAAGGTGGTGGTGCAACCCGTGTCATGGGTCACTATGAGGTCTGCCTTTATCTCCTCTGCGATAACTTTGAGCTTCCTCTGTATGGCAAAGGACCTGGTAAACTCCCTCTCGGTCAGTATGTGCCTGAAGCCAAAGCCACAGCAGTCATACCATGTGGAATAGTCCACCACCTGCGCACCAAGGGCTTTGACAACCGCCGCAGATGCTGCAGGCCTCTGTCCGTTGTAAACCTCCGGGTCATAGGGGTAGTCGTCAGCAATCATCTTGTAGGTGTGGCAGGCGTTGTGGATGGCAACCCTTACGTTGGAAACATCTATGCCCTTTGGCTTACCCTCCTTCTGGTAGAGGTCTGCAATCTTGTATCTCATGGCGTGAACCCATTCGGAGTAGTGGACCACCTCCTGGGGTATAACTATTCTCCCATCCTCTGTGAGCCTTCCGAGCTTTTTCAGGATTGGCTTTACGGCGTCTCTGAGCTCCTTGTTCATTATAAGCTGTTCTCTCGTTTCCTTGTATGAACCAAAAGAGGTTCCGCAATGAATGAGGGGATAGTATCCGGTCTTCCATGCCTGGTGCATATTTCTGAGCCATACCGCCGCAAGGGCAACAGGGTTGGAAGTGCCAGAGCCGTGATAGTTCCATGCGGTGCATGAGGTCTGGTGAGGTTCATTCAGGTAGTCAAGTCCGAACTTGTTCATGAACCAAAAAACAGAGGCAGGATATCCGGGTATGTTTCCGCACTGACCACAGGACTTGTGATGCCAGAGCTTATTGGTAGGGATGGTTTTTATCCTTCCTGTCCTTGTGAAGACCTCTATGGGCTGGTGCTCTTCGGTTATCCTGTGTATGAGTATTTCGCCCTTTGCCTCAAGCTCTTCCATCATCTCAAAGATGTGGTCGTAGTGGGCGCTGTATTCTTTGAGTGGGAAGGGGGGCTGTTCTGGATATCTCAGAAGACCTCCCGGGCTGTTATGTCCAAAGCCATGTTTTGCCATGATTACACCTCCTTAGGTTTTTTCGGGGCATCAACCCCTTTGATTAGCTTACTCTTCTTCCTCATAAAGCTCCTCATACCTTTCCTCGTTTTCCTCCACAATGTCCATTATGACGTTGTAGAGGTTGGGGTCGAGCTTTTCCAGCATTTCAAATATACCCGTCTCTCTCCATATGGTATACATCTCCACTGCCGTCTCAAGGGATACTTCCCATGCGGTCTTTACAGACTTACCCACATCAAAGGGTATGGCAAGCCTTTTGGCTCTGAGGTTTTCCATGTTGTCTGCCATCTTTGGACCCCAGTCGGGGAAGAAGTCGGGCTGGAGCATGTCTGCAGAGAGCTGGTTTCCTGTGGTCATGACTTTGAGAAGCACCCTTCCGTAGGGCTTGAGGAGGTCTTTGGTTGCCTCAAAAGCGTTACGCACCGCCACTTCTCTCATTATTGCTACAAGACCACCTGGGTTGTTCACAAAGGGGCACCTTATCCAGCAGGTAAAGCACTGAGAGCATGCCCAGATGTATTCGTGCATCATATCATACAGGACTTCCACATCCTCTTCCAGAAACCTCTGCACTATTTCTCTGGGAGAGTAATCAAAGAACCTGTTGGAAGGACAGGATGCGGTGCATACGCCACAGTTAAGACAGCCAAAGATGTATTCCTTAAAACGAAAGTCAGACTTTACCTCCTCCACTATACGGACCTTTTCCTCCCAAGGCACTGCCTTGGTTTTCTCCGATATGGGGAGGTTATATCCATAAATATGTCCATCCATGGTAAACCTCCTTAAGGTTTCTTCCTTCTATAAAGGTATTATGCACATGATAAAAGTCAATTAAATTTTGCTTATGTATATATAAGGATAAACTTATGAGTGCATACTCAAAAAAGGGGGAGGTGGAAACAGAATTAAAGGGTGAGAACTGCATACTCGCCGCTCATGAGCTTGTCAAGAAAGGCTGCACCACCTATTATGCCATCGCAGAGTTCCGGGTTCACATCTTCTTTTTTGTATATTTCCGTCAGGTCAAGGGATGGCACGCAAAGGTATATCTTCACACCAGCATCCTTTGCCATCTTTATGAAGTCATAGATGGTCTGTTCCACCCCTGGACGAACCTTTACCTTTTTGGCATTGTCTCTCATAAGCAGAAAGCCAGCTTCTGAGGTTATAACCATCTCAACCTCGTAGTCCATGGTGGTGGCGGCGGTGGCAAGGAAGAAGGGAGCACCCGCCTGTGGGTTTATAAGCTCGCCGGTGGTCGGCTCTGCCCTTTCAAAGAAGGGCACCGTCAGGATGTAGAAGAGCACTTTCTCGTATGCCATATCTATCCTCCTTAGACGAAGATTATCATGGGCTTGTCTGCCTCAAGCACGTAGTTCATGAAGGTGGCAGCGCCTGCGGGTGGCTCAAGACCTTCTATGAGGTCTTCATATTTATATCCAAAAAGCTCCATGGTCATCTGACAGGGTATGAGCTTTACCTCCGCTTCCTTGCAGACCTCTACAAGCTCAGGTATGTCCGCCACACCGTGCTCTTTTATGGTCTTTTTCATCATAAAACTCATGAGGTCTGTCATTCCAGGAATTACGCCCATAATCTGAGGAGGTCCTGGAAATATGGAAGATATGGCATTTGTTACGGGGTTCTGCATGGAGGGAGGGAAAGCCATTGGCATGGCGGGGTTCCCTATGGGTGCAATCTTGAGTTCGTGCATCTTCTTCCTGTGTATGATGTTTAGACCGTAAAAGGTAAAGAATATTGCCGTCTCTATGCCAAGGGAGGCTGCGGTTGAGGCAAGGATAAGGGGTGGGTATGCCATGTCGAGGGTGCCCTTTGTGGCTATTATGGCAAGTCTTTCTGTAACCATATGTTTCCCTCCTTATTTCTTCTTGAGGTAGAAGATTATCTTTCCTCCCTCTTCCACCGTTTCAAGAAGCTGATGTCCCGTTCTGTTGCAGAAGGCTGGTATGTCAGCCTTTGCCCCCGGGTCTGTGGTTATAACTTCAAGTATCTGTCCAGATTGAAGCTCCTCAATAGCCTTTTTTGTTTTGAGAACTGGAAGAGGACAGTTAAGACCAGATGCGTCAAGGGTCTTATCTGGTGTTATGGTTGCCATTTTAAACACCTCCTGTGTAAGATTATCCTCATATTATAAGTCTCGCATAGAGTGTATGCCATTAGTAATTATGATAAAGATTATAAGTTTTCCTTATATCAGTGCGTGAGCCAGAGCACATCAGATATGAGGCATGCTCCTCCAACCTTTTTCAGTAGCGGTCTCAGACTCTCCGCTATCTTCTGTGCCACCTCTTCGGAGCATACTGTAAACACATAGCTGTTTTTGAACACGTCTGTAAGCTCATCGCCTGCCATTATACCCCTTTCTCCCTTTCCCAGGGCATCCTTTATAACCGTATAACCGGAAACTCCTGCCTTCTCCAGCACATCAAGCACCCTGCTAAGGTATATGCTGTCAATCACCACCTCAACCTTTTTCATAGGCTTCATCTTCTTACCCCCATAGATGGTTTATTAGAAAGTAATATAGTGGTATGCCTACTGCTATGTTAAAGGGGAAAGTTATGGCAAGGGACATGGTAACATAAAGGCTGGGGTTTGCCTCGGGCACCGATAGCCTCATGGCGGCGGGAACTGCTATGTAAGAAGCACTTGCACACAGGATGGAAAACATAAAGGCATCCCCCTTTGCCAGACCAAAGGTTTTCGCAAGAAATATTCCCACAAGGGCGTTGAACACAGGAAGAAGCACACCAAAGGCTATGAGGAAAAGCCCAACTTTTCTAATCTCACCAATCCTGCGACCGGCCACTATACCCATATCAAGCAAGAAAAAGGCAAGCATGCCCTTAAACAGGACTCCAAACAGCGGATCCATGGCTTTCCAGCCCTTTTCACCTGTGAGAAAGCCTATAAGAAGGGTTCCCATGAGTATGTAGACAGAGGGGTTGAGAAAGGCTTCTCTCAGAACCTCACCCCAGTTTACCCCCGTGTTGCTGTTTCTTCTGGCAAAGAGAGTAAGAAGCACAAGTCCTATGACTATGGCGGGGGACTCCATAAGGGTCATGGCGGCCACCATGTAGCCACCATAGCTCTGCCCGAGGCTGTTTAGAAAAGAACCAGCGGTAATGAAGGTAACCGCACTTATGGAGCCGTAAGTGGCCGCTATGGCAACGGCGTTGTAAACATCAAGCCTTAGCCTGAGAATGAAAAAGGCGTATACGGGCACTGCAACCGCCATGAACATGGCAAGCAGGAGCACTTTGAGCACTTCAAAGGTTATGCCGCTCTTGGAAAGTTCGTAGCCACCATGAAGACCTATTGCTATAAGAAGATAAAGGGAAAAGAGCTTTGGTAGAGGCTGTGGCACTTCAAGCTCTGTCCTGAGGAGGATGGCACCAAGCCCGAGGAGGAACATGAGAACAGGCGGATTGAGTATGTTCTGCAAAAGCAGTTCAAAACCCATCTTTTACCCTCCAGAAAATTAGTTTTCTATAAGCACCAGAAAGGAGGGCCCGTCGTAGCCTTTGACTTCTATCGGGTTATCTATGTATCCAAAGGAATAGTTTACCGCAACGGGGAAAGGATAGTGCTTTAGCCTAACTATTCCCTTTGCCCTTATTATGTTCTCAGGCAGGCTTTTTAATCTCTTTTCAAGCTCTTCGTAATCCACGGGTTCAATCAGGTTTATAACTCTATGGTGGTGACTGTGCCCATGTTCTGTGGCTATGTTCTTGAGCTCAGGAATCGTATATGCACCTGAGAATACTTCCTCAGGAAGCCTGCCGTATACTGCTCTATAGAGTCTCACCCTTGTGTAGAAGGGTTCTCCCGTAAAAGAGTTAACCGGTCTGTAAAGCCTCCAGATATCCAGCACTTCCCTTTCTATCTCCAATACTCTTTTTTCTTCCACCAGGTCTGTTTTGTTCAGCACTATCACGTTTGAACCGCCTATCTGATACCTTGCAGTGCTATCTTCCCTGTACTTTTCAAAGCTCCAGCAGTCTACAAGGCAAATAACTCCATCCACGCTGCAACCCAGTGCCTGAAGGCTCAGGATTATGGGAAAGGGCACCGCCCCACCAGAGGTCTCCACCAAAAGCAGCTGGGGGTCATACTTTTCTCTTATTTCCTTAATTGCCTTCTCAAACTCAGAATGAAGGGAACAGCATATGCAGCCCTCTGGAAGCTCAAGCACCTCAGAGTATGCATTTTTGAGGACCTTACCGTCCACACCCACCTCACCCAGTTCGTTAACTATGACCGCCACCCTTTTTCCCTGAAAATGCTCCCTCGCTGAATTGACAAGAAGGGTAGTCTTACCACTTCCAAGAAATCCGGTTATTACAAAGGCAGGGAGCATTTTACTCTCCGCCGTATTCCACAGAGTCTATCTCCTCCATGAACTGCTGTATCTGAAAGGTAACAAGACCTGCAAGGTCTTTTACATCCTTCTCCCAATACATGGGGTCAATGTCTATCTCCTTTTCATACACATCGTGCCCCTCTACCACATACTTCACCCTGAGGTAGGGATAGCTCTTGACCTCACAGCCCTGGTCCACTTCATTGGGAAAGCACAGCTCAATGTCAAGGTCGGGGTTTGCCATACTCTTCTTAACTTCTTCCGCAAGAAGGTTAAACTTGTCCTCTAAGTTCATACTCCACCTCCTCAATCTCCGGCGGTTACCATGACCATTTCTATGCAGTTTCTCTTAAGAAGGTCGGAACACACATAAACGCATATGGCACATCCCTTACATCTTGAGTAGTTTACCCATGCCACATGCTTGGAGTCATGATACATGAGAGTGTTGGGTTCTGGACAGAAGAGCACGCACTGTTTGCAGTTATACTTAGCACAGTCCGCTTCCTTTACATCTGCCACATAGTACATACCTGCCTTGCCTCCTTATAGATTAATTTAACCCGTAAGAGCTTCTTCTTCCACCCAGCCCCTTTCCTCCGCTATCTTGAAGGCTTCCCTTATGACCTGCATGTTCTTTTCAAGAAGCTCCATCTTTTTCTTGAACTTCTTCTCTATGGCGCTGTCAAGGGCGGTGGTTCCACCAGAAGCCACAAAGGTATTTCCGAGGAACCTTTCTCTTACTGCCTGCTCAATATGTTCAAAGCCCACGATTCGGGTTATTCCGAAAAAGAGACCTATCATTGCCATATTAGTGGCAAGTTCTGTGCCGGCTATGTCCAGAGCTATCTTTGTTGCGGGGAACATGTAGACCCTTGTGTTCAGGTCGCTCAGTATCTTCCAGTCTTCTTCAGGTATTATATCCACATCTGTGTTTATTATGGCAAGGCCATTTTCCTTAAGTCCTGAATAGAAGGGCATGGTGTAGGACTTTCCATGGGTTATGACCTGGGGATGATAAATCATTATAACATTGGGATAGACCACCTCACCCACCTCATAGATGGGCTGGTCGGAGACCCTCACGTAGGCTTCCACAGGTGCCATTCTCTTTTCAGAGCCAAAGAAGGGAACAAGGGTGGCATATTTGCCAGCCGCAGACATGGCATTACCAAGTATGTGGGCGGAGGTAACCACCCCCTGCCCACCGACGCCTGCTATGCGTATGTTATACCTTTTCATGCTTTAACCTCCTCGGGCTTCCTTTCAATCTCTTCAAAGAACTCCTTAACCTCCTCCGTCATCCATTCATAAAAGCCAAAGTCCTGCTTTTCCCTCTTCCTGGCATCCTCAAGAACCTTCTCAGTGGGTATGGAATACTCTATGTTGCAGGAAGTGTAGGCATGTATGAAGGTAGGCCCAAAGTGCCTTGCGGCGAGGATTGCCCTCCTCACGGTTTTTGCGATTCTCTTGGGATTTGTGGGAGAAAGCTTTGCCACATAGACACAGCCTGCGGTCTTGGCAAGCTCCACTGCGTTTATCTTGTCAAACTGCTTTCCTTTTGGAGCCATCTTGAGCTGAACGCCCTTTGGAGACATACCACTCTCCTGACCTCCCGTGTTTCCATAGACCTCGTTGTCCACCATAATGGTGGTAAACTTCTCCCTTCTGAACCAGGAGTGCATGGTCATACCAAAGCCTATGTCAATCAGTCCTCCATCACCAGCTATGACCACCACATCCTTTTCCTTGTCGGGGAACCTTATACTGAGGGCCCTCTTGAGACCTGAGGCAACCGCATTGGTGTCTCCGTAGTTTCCGTATATGAAGGGGACCGCCGCCTGAGAGAGGGAAAGCCTTGCGCATCCGGCGGTGCCTATGACTATGGTGTCCTCTGGCTTTGGAAGTGCTGCATAGAAGACCCTTATGAAGTAAGCCATGAAGCACCCTGCACACATGGGGTGCTCTTCCACCAACTCCTTGAACTGTCCCAGCTGCTGGACGTCTATCTCTTTTCCAAACTGCCCGTACTGGACCAGGTCCACGTAGTCTTTGGGCATATATTTCTCAAAGCCTGGTGAAATTCTTACATACTCCAGACCCATCTTTACACCTCCTTGAAGTTTTTATACAACAACCTTCTTTTCCTTCTTTATACCAAGGGCCTGATAGATCTTTTCCATTATGAGCTCCACCGGCAGCGTCATACCACCGTAGACCCTTGGTCCGCCTATCACGCTGTCACTGTTGGGAATGGCAGCCTTTACCTCCTTGGCAAGCCATCCCACTATGTTGTGCTCTGGCACTATTATAGCCTTTGCCTTTGAAAGCACCTGTCTTATCTCCTTCTCCGGGAAGGGTCTTATGGACTTGACCTTTACAAGACCCACATTGAGACCCTCAAGCTGGGCATAACGCACCGCTTCCCTTCCCTGAGCGGCAGCACAACCGGAGGCAACCACAAAGACCTCTGCGTCCGGGTTTATCACCTCTATGGGTCCTCCAAGGTATTTGTATATATATTTCATAGCCCTTATGTTGGAAGCCCATATCTCCTGCTGCCAGACCGCATGTATAAGATAGCTCATGAAGTTGGACTTCTGGACTGGAGCATCCCTCTGTATCCTTGCTGGTGGTATCTCACAGTCTGTGGGAGGCACTGGTGCCTTGTAGGGGTCTCTGGGGGGCAGTTTCATGTCCTCGGGGGTCATGTTCACGTAGCCTTTGGCGTGGGTGACAAAGAAGCCCTCGGTGCAGACGGCTATAGGTATGTAAACATCAACCATCTCAGATATGATAAAGCTGGCAAGGGTGAAATCAAAAACATCCTGCTGATTTTCTGCGTGCAGGACAACCATACCGCAGTTGAGAAGGTAAGAAATCTCCACATTGTCAGGCTGTATGGAAAGAGGAGCGTTTACAACCCTTGTAAGAACACCAAGCACCGCAGGTATCCTGTGACCGGGCCAGGAAGCTATGGCTTCAAGACCCCTGAGAAGTCCGGGACCGGATGTGGCGGAAAATGCCCTTGCACCACCCCTCACTGCACCCGCTATGGCGGACATGGCACCGTATTCTTCCTCAGCCCTGTAGTAGTCCTTTATGTATCCCTGTGCCCATATATCACCCACAAGGTGCATGACCTCAGACTGGGGGGTGATTGGGTATGCTATGGCAACATCCACGTTGGCACGCTTGACTGCCTCAGCCATCGCCTGGGCACCGGTGATGAACTTTCTTTCTCTCGGTGCCTCTAAAAGAAGGTAATCTGCATCTACAACTCTCTGTTCTGGCATGACACTACCTCCGTTTTTATTCGCTTTCTGTCACATGCTCTCCCCTTCTGGGGATTAAAAGGTAAGAATACTCTCCATAATCCAGAACGGAAAGGGTTTGGTATTCTTCCTTTGGAAGTGAGGGGTTTTCTGGAGGGAGCTTTGGCTCCCACTTTATACCAAGCTCTTCTCTTACCTTAACAAGCACATCTCTGAATCGCCTTATTTCATCTGCATGCTGGTCCCTGAGAGAAACCATGGCATCCTCATGCCCCATCTCTGCACACAGGGCTATGGTAAAGCAGTTTGTCCCAGCCCTTATCATCCTGAGAGAAAGGTTTGCGTAATGGCAGTGGACGCCTACAAATATACAGGCTTCTATCTTGTTGTGAAGTATGGTTAGGTTTGGATGGTTGGGGTTTATCTCGGCCTCGGGGTCTATCTTGGGATACTTTGGTCTATAGTCGGGCATGGGTATTATCCTGCAGTTGGGTATTTCCATAGATAGCTCAAGAACAGCCTTTGCCTTTTCCATGGCTCCGGCGTTCCAGCCCCAGAGAACCAGAGGGCCAGGGAATATGGTGGGGTTTCTCCTTGTGAGCATTGCCTTTGCAGCCTCTCTCATGGCAGTCTCTTCATCCACTATCTTTCCGTAGAGCAGTGCTTTTCCTGGTGGTGGAAGTTCGACACCTTCAAAGGCTGCAGGGGTTGGTATATAGCCAGCGGGTCCTGGCAAAACTTCCATCGGCATGCCTTACCTCCTTATGAATGGGTTATCAAAAAATTAGCATGAGCTTAAAAGCTGTCAAGGGGAATTTATATGATAATAATCATAGCTTTTTCCTCCTCCCCTCATCTCCACGCTCCTTCTCTTTCTCTTCCAGCTCTCTTATCCTTTTATCTCTGAGTTCTTCATATTTTGGACCAACTTTCCTGTAAACTCTGTCCGCTATGAAGATTATTATAAGGAGAAGGGGTAGACCTACAAGGAGCATCAGGAGCAGGAGCTTCCCCAAGAAAAGGAACAGGTTTATCAGGTTTTCCATGTCAGACCACCAGATTGAGAAGTTTGTTCTTTATGTATATCACCTTTTTGACCTCTTTACCATCGAGCCACTGGCTCACTCTCGGGTCTCTGAGAGCAAGCTCTTTCACTGCCGACTCTTCTGCGTTTAACGGCACCCTTACCACTGCCCTCAACTTTCCGTTTACCTGCACCGGAATCTCTATTTCTTCAAGTATAAGGGCCTTCTCGTCTGGCTGTGGAAAGGGGTAAAAGGCCATGAGCCTGTCGTAGCCTAGCCTCTGCCATAGCTCCTCGCATATGTGAGGAGTTATGGGATATAGCATGAAAAGGATAATCTCAAAGGACTCTCTGAGCACCTTGTAGTCCAGACCTTCAGAGGGTTGAAAGTCCTGAAGCACATTCAGAAGCTCCATTATGCTGGCTATGGATGTGTTGAAGGAAAGGTCTTCCATGCTTGAAAGGTATTTCTTGAGAGTCTGGTGGGTCCTGTGTCTTATATCCTTACTTTTTCCCGCAAGGCTCACAAAGTCCTCTCTGCTATACCCAGCTTCTCTCATACCTTCAAGGTGCTGGTGAAAGAGGTTCCAGAGCCTTCTCAGAAACCTGTAGGCACCCTGCACTCCCTCCTCCGTCCATTCAAAGTCCTTTTCCACGGGTCCAGCGAAGAGTATGTAGAGCCTCACCGTGTCTGCTCCGTATTTCTGCACTGCCTCCTCCGGGTCAACGGTATTTCCCTTTGACTTGGACATCTTGGCAGGCTCTCCAATCTCCTGCTCCACAGCCTTCACATAGTCCTCTCTACGCAATCCCAGTGCATCCAGAAGTAGCTGGAAGTTGTCCCCTATGGATATGTTCTTCTGCCTGAGAAAGTCCATAACCTTCATAGAATAATATTAGCATCCCAGGACCGGGAAAGTTATATGGTCTATAATAAACCTATCAGGAGGTTGACATGTTTGAAGGCTTTGAGGAGCTCACAGACAGAGATTTCTATGAAAAGGCAATGGCGGGAGAAAAACCTGCGGTGGTGCTTCTTACAGTGCCAGATAATCCGCAGAATCAGGCCTTTTACGAAAGACTTTTAAAGTTTCAGAAGCTTTACGGGGATAAGATAAACTTTTACTGGCTTGACGTGAGCAAGCACACAAGCGCGGAAGACCTTGGCGTCTTCAGCTTTCCTGCAGTTCTCTACTTCAGGGACACCATGGAGCTGGATAGGCACGACTACACTCCAGAGGAAGAGGATGTGGAAAGGGCAATAAGGAGACTTCTGAGGCTATGAAAATACTCTGGGCTCCCTGGAGAAGCCACTATGTGGAAAAGGTGGATGAGCAGGAGGGATGCTTCCTATGTCAGGCAGCCTCACAGAAGGAAGAAAAGCTGAGAGACTACCTTGTGCTATATAGGGGCACCCGGTCCTTTGTTATATTCAACAAGTATCCCTATAACGCGGGGCATCTCATGATAGCACCTATTGAGCATATAGGTGATTACCTGCTTCTCGATGAGGATACATCTCTTGAGATTCACAGGCTTACCAGAGTATGCCTTATGGCACTCAGGGAGGTGATAAAGCCTCAGGGCTTTAACGTAGGCTACAATCTGGGAAGGGCTGGAGGCGCAGGGCTGGAAACTCACATACACCTGCACATAGTTCCCAGATGGAGCGGTGATACCAACTTTATGGCTTCTGTGGGTGGAGTAAAGGTTATATCTCAGGACCTTTACGAGCTCTACGACAGGATAAAACCCGTCTTTGAAAGGCTGATAAATGCTTGAAGTAAAAAATCTGAACCTGTGGTATGGGGAGAATCATGTTCTGAAGGGTATCAGCTTTGAAGTTAAGGAGGGGGAAGTGCTGTGTATTGTAGGTGAATCTGGGTCTGGGAAAACCACCATACTCTATTCTATAATGGGACTTCTACCAGAGGGGGCCAGGCTCCAGGGTTCAATAAAATTCAGAGGAAAGGAGCTCCTAGGACTGTCCGAGAGGGAATACAGAAGGATAAGAGGAAGACACATATCCATAGTCTTTCAGGAGCCCTCCGTTTACCTTGACCCACTCTTTAAGGTGGGGCTTCAGGTGGAGGAGGCCTATGTAGCCCACTTTGGAAAGTGGGGTGCAAAAGAGAAAGCCCTTGAAGCCCTCAGAAAGGCTGGTATAAAAGATGCAGAAAGAGTATACCAGAGCTATCCACATCATCTCTCTGGAGGGCTAAAGCAGAGGGTGTGCATAGCCATAGCCACCCTTTGCAACCCCGAGCTTGTGCTTGCTGATGAGCCAACCACTGCCCTTGATGTTTCAGTGCAGAGCAGAATACTCAGGCTTTTCAGGGATATGAAGGAGGAGGGCAGGAGTGTAATACTGGTAACTCACGATTTTGGCGTTGTGGCAGAAGTGGCAGACAGGGTTATGGTGTTAAAGGACGGTGTTGTGGTGGAGGAAGGAGATGTCTGGAACATCTTTGACAATCCAAAACATCCATATACAATGGAGCTCCTGAGGGCTATTTAGAGGAAAGGAACTTTTCAAGACCCTGCAGTATCTTTTCTGGAGAGACTTCGTAGGCATTCTTCTGCAGCTGAGACCTTATACTTTCCACTTTTTTGCTCAGGTCTTCGTAGTTCACCGCTTCACCACCAGTAAGCCTCTGAGATATTTCAACGCTGATGCCCTGATTGTTTTCCTCTTTCTCCTGAACCTGCCTCTTTTTCCTCTCCTCAAGCTCCGTTACATTGCCAAGTATTCTCTGAATCTCTACCCTGTCAATCATGAGTATATTATCGGAAAAATTCAGAGTTTTTTCAACATTACCTCCTCACCAGTGTGAACCCCAAGCCTTTCCCTGAGATTATCCATAGGCAAGAATATCTCCATGAGGCGAAAGCTACCGCATACTAAGGCGGGTTTTCCCATCTCAGCCTCAAGGAAGTAAGAAACCACCCTTAACCTCTCGCCCCTGAAGTAGCCCTCCACATACCTGCCGCAGGGAATGTTGGTTATAGCGTTGCCAAAGCTGTCAAAATAAACTATACTTCCGAGGATTTCATCCCCTCTGTCCTCGGGTTCTTGCCACTGCAGTTTAAACCTGTAATCTGTAGGGCTTCCCACCTCTTCTGGAGCTACGCCTCTGCTTAGCCAAGCAGCCACTGGTGCAAACACATCTCTACCGTGAAAGGTCTCGTTTATCCTTGGAAGGGTGAACTTCTCAATCCTGAAAGCCCTTGGTGTTTCCCCTATGCTTCTGAGGGCCAGGTCAAAAAGCCCGTTGTATGGTCCAACAAAGGTATAGCTCCCAGACACAACCACAAGGGGAAGCCTCTCAGAGCCGACGCCCGGGTCTACAACACACAGAAAAATCGTCCCAGCCGGAAAGTAGGAAAAGTGAGCTTTCAGAAGCAGGGCACCGTGGAGTATGTTAAAAGGCTCTACCTGATGGCTCAGGTCAACGAGCTGAACCTCGGGGTTTATACTCAATATTACCCCCTTCATGGCTCCCACAAAGCCATCTTTAAGGCCAAAGTCCGTCAGCATTGCCACAGGACCCTTCATAGCCTATTATTTTACTGATTGGGTTAAAATATACAGCCAAGGAGGTGCAAACCATGGAAAAGAACATGGCAACATGGGATAGGGCCATTAGGATAGTGCTGGGGCTTGTGTTTCTGTATCTTGCCTTTACTAAGGGTGGCGCCTGGTGGATACTGGGTATACTGGGGATAGTGTTCATAGGAACTTCTGTCATAGGCTTCTGCCCCCTTTACAGGGTGGTGGGCATAAAGACAGGTTGAAGGTTCTTGCCATAGATTATGGCAGTAAAAGAATAGGTCTTGCTCTTGGTGATACAGGGCTGGGTATAGCCTTACCCTTAGAGAGCATAGAAAACAAAGGTGAAAAAACCCTTCAGTCAATTGTCAGCAAGGTAAAGGAACACGGCGTATATCTTATTCTCGTAGGCCTTCCCCTCACACCTCTGGGAAAGGAAGGACAGAGAGCGGGGGAGGCAAGAGAATTCTCAGAGAAATTGAAAAGCCTGCTACCGGCAGGTGTGGAGGTGATACTCTGGGACGAAAGATACACCACAAAAGAGGCTTACAGGATGATGGAGGGCTTCAGGCCTGAAAAGAAAAAGAAAATAAAAGACAGTCTGTCTGCTTACGTCATACTTTTAGAGTATATGGAAAGCCTATGAGATACCTGAAATTTTTCTTCCCGGTCCTTATGGTGGCCCTTTTTGTCCTTTACTCCCTTCTGCCAGTGAAGACGGAGGAAAAGACCGTGGAGATAGCCTACGGCACTTCAACAACGGACATAGCCCTTCAGTTCTACAGAGAGGGTCTTTTGAGAAACCCCCTGTCTTTCCTTCTTTTGCACGGTATCTACAAAAAAAGGCTTGAAGCTGGGGAATACGAGTTTAGGGGGCTTGTCTTTCCATGGGATATATACGAGAAGCTCAGCAAAGGTCTTAAAAAGGTCTACAGGATAACTGTGCCAGAAGGGTCTGACCTCTACGACATAGCAGAGCTTCTTGAAGAAAACCGCATATGCGCCTCAGAAGACTTCTTAAAATACGCCATGTCTGAGGAGGTTGCAAGAAAATATGGATTAAAGGCTGGCACCATGGAGGGTTTTTTATTTCCTGATACCTATTTTTTCTCAAAAAATACACACCCGCTCAGGGTAATAGAAGTTATGCATAAAAACTTTCTTAAGAAAACAGAAGGATTGAGGGAAAGGCTCTCAGAAAGAGGTTTAACACTTGAAGAGTGGGTGGCAATAGCCTCCATGATAGAGAAGGAAACCGCAAAACCAGAGGAGAGACCCCTCGTATCTGCAGTAATACACAACAGACTGAAAAAAGGCATGAAGCTACAGATAGACCCTACCGTAATTTATGCACTCAAAAGGAGAAACCTCTGGAACGGGCGTCTGACGCTGAAGGACCTGAAGATTGAAGATGCTTACAACACCTATGTTTACTTTGGTCTTCCGCCCTCACCCATATGCAACCCCGGGCTTGAATCTCTGAAGGCTGCTCTTGAACCCGAAAGGGTTGATTACCTATACTTTGTGGCCGACGGCTTGGGTGGACACCATTTCAGCAGAACCCTTCAGGAACACAACAGAAGAGTGAGGGAATACAGAAGTGCAAGGAGGTAGGTATATATATCTTGCCGGCTTCGGCGTTGAAAAGAGGCTCATACTGGCAGTTGCGAAGAACATAAGAGAAGTGTTCGGCTTCGAAGTCCGCTTTTCTCACCTTACAATCCCACCGAGGCTTGGCTACAATCCTCAGAGGGGACAGTATCACGGTGGCACACTTCTGGGTTTTTTATCAAGGGTTTATTATCGTGATATGCTAAAGCTTATAGCCCTTATCCCCTTTGACGTGTATGAAGAGGGACTGAACTTTATATTTGGCCTTGCCCAGCTGGGAGGAAGTTGTGCTCTGGTGAACACCTTTAGACTTCAGAGCAAGGAAGAAAGACTCTTCTTTGATAGGGTCTTTAAAGAGGTAAACCACGAGCTCGGTCATACCTTTGGTCTGATGCACTGTAAGGACAGGAAATGTGTCATGAGCTTTTCCAATAGTCTGTGGGAGGTTGACGCTAAGAGCAGGTTTTTCTGTGAAAATTGTAGTAAAATACTTCCAAAACCATAAGGAGGTTTGTTATGGCAACCATAACCTACGAAGAAGCTCTTGGGCTCCTGAAGGAACAGATAAAGGGTTTTGAAGCATCGGCAAAGATGGAAGAGGTTGGTGTTGTTTACTACGTGGGTGATGGTGTGGCGAGGGCTTACGGACTTGACAATGTTATGGCTAACGAGCTTGTGGAGTTTGAAGGCGGAACCATGGGCCTGGCCTTTAACCTTGAAGAGGACAACGTGGGTATCATAGTCCTTGGTAGCGAGAGCGGTATAAGGGAAGGTTCTATAGTTAGAAGAACGGGGAGGATACTTGATGCTCCGGTGGGCGAGGGGCTCATAGGTAGAGTTATTGACCCTCTAGGAAATCCCCTTGATGGTAAGGGACCTATAAAGTATGAATACCGCTCTCCTGTGGAGAAGATAGCCCCGGGAGTTGTAAAGAGAAAGTCCGTTCATGAGCCACTCCAGACGGGCATAAAGGCAATAGACGCCATGATACCCATAGGAAGGGGTCAGAGGGAGCTCATCATTGGCGACAGGTCAACGGGAAGAACAACCATATGTATAGACACCATACTTAACCAGAAGGACACGGACGTCTACTGCATATATGTGGCAATTGGTCAGAAAAGGTCAACTACAGCAAGAATCATAGAGCTTCTTGAGAGAAGTGGTGCCATGGAATACACATGCGTGGTAGTGGCATCCGCCACAGACCCAGCTTCACTTCAATACCTTGCTCCCTTTGTGGGATGCACCATTGGGGAGTATTTCAGGGACAACGGCAAGCATGCCCTAATCATCTACGATGACCTTTCCAAGCACGCAGAGGCATACAGACAGCTCTCTCTCCTGATGAGAAGGCCACCTGGAAGGGAGGCATATCCGGGAGACGTCTTCTACCTGCATTCAAGGCTTTTAGAGCGTGCTGCCAAGCTCAACGACGAGATGGGTGCTGGTTCTCTTACTGCCCTTCCAGTTATAGAGACAAAGGCTGGCGACGTGGCAGCATACATTCCCACCAACGTCATATCCATAACAGACGGTCAGATTTACCTTGAGCCAGACCTCTTTAACAAGGGCATAAGACCTGCCATAAACGTGGGTCTTTCTGTTTCAAGGGTTGGAGGTGCAGCTCAGATAAAGGCGATGAAGCAGGTGGCCGGAACACTCAGACTTGACCTCGCTCAGTTTAGAGAGCTTGAGGCTTTCGTTCAATTCGCCTCAGAGCTTGACAAGGCAACCCAGCAGACCATAAACAGAGGTCTCAGGCTTGTGGAGCTTCTCAAACAGGAGCCCTACAGCCCCATACCCGTAGAAAAGCAGATAATAGCCATATACGCAGGCACCAACGGATACCTTGATGACCTTCCGGTCGAATCTGTAAGAAAGTTTGAAAAGGAGCTATACACCTACCTTGACAGAGAGAGAGCAGAGCTTCTCAAGGAGATAAGGGAAAAGAAAGCTCTTGATGACCAGCTCAAGGCAAAAATAGAGGAAGCCCTTAAGGACTTCAAGTCCAAGTTCATTCCTTGAGGGTATACATAGGCTGTAGTGGCTTTTTTTACAGAGACTGGGTGGGAGGGTTCTACCCTCCCCTTTTAAAAAGGGAGGATTACATAAGGTTTTACGCCCAGTATTTTGAAGTGGTTGAGATAAACTCATCCTTCTATGCCTTCCCCAGCAGGGGAACGGTAAGAAGTATGCTTTCAAGAACATCAAGCCTCAGGTTTGCCTTCAAGGCCCACAGAAGCTTTACCCATTTTAAAAACTACACTCAGGATGACGTTAAGAAGTTTCTCCACGCCATAGAGCCTATCTTTGAAGAAGACAGGTTCATAGCCATTCTCTTTCAGTTCCCAGAAAGCTTTGGCTATAGAGAGGAGAATCTTCATTACCTGAGAAGGCTTTCGGAAGATTTCAGAGGTGTGCAGAAGGTCCTTGAGGTCAGAAACAGGAGCTTTAGAAAAGCGGACTTTTACCAACTTGTTGAAGAGCTTGGATTTTCTCTGGTTAACTCTGACGCACCGAAGGGAGGCAGGTTTCTGGTGGGTCCATGGGTTGGTGTGGGTGCCATAAACTACGTGAGACTTCACGGGAGAGACCCTGAACATCTATACGACTACACCTATTCCCTTGATGAGCTTAAGAAGATAAAGGAAAAGGTTAAAAAACTGGGGGAAAGGGACACCTATATCTTCTTCAACAACACAGTAAGGGCTCAGGCGGTGCTCAATGCCCTTCAGCTCAAACTGCTCTTTGGTCTGAGGGTAGAGATACCCAGAAACCTCCAGAGTTCTCTGAGAGAAAGGGAATGGGAGTGATTTTAGTCCTGTCTTGTCAAATTTTTTAACAGGCCTATATTTAATTCTACCATGAGGGAAATAAGCAGGGACGCAAAGGAGCTTTTAGAGAAGGCTCTTCAGGAGCATATGGCCGGGAATATACAGCAGGCAATCGAGTTATATCAGCAGTCCATAGATATTCAGCCTACTGCAGAAGCATACACCTACATGGGCTGGGCCTACAGCATGCTTGGAGAACTTGAGACTGCCATAGACCTGTGCCTGAAGGCTATAGAGATAGACCCGGAGTTTGGAAATCCATACAACGACATAGGTTCATACCTTATGGCTATGGGAAGGCTGGATGAGGCAATCCCGTGGCTCAGAAGAGCCATAATCGCACCAAGGTATGAGCCAAGGCAGTATCCCCATATGAACCTTGCAAGGATTTATCTGATGAAGGGACAGTTTAAGGATGCCCTGCTGGAGGCGGAAAACGCAGTAAGGGTAGCACCAGACTACAGACCAGCCCATGTGCTCAGACACCAGATACTGGCTATGTTAAACTGATAGTATGGCAAAGCAAAGGGGAGAGCTTACAGTGGCCTATAATAAGGAGGCAAAGGCAGAGTATGAAATACTGGAAACCTACGAAGCCGGCATAGTTCTTGAAGGTCCTGAGGTAAAGGCTCTGAGAAACAGGCAGACTGTATCCTTTAAAGACAGTTTTGTGAGGATTCAGGATGGAGAAGCCTGGCTCTACAACCTTTACATAGCCCCTTATCGCTACGCTACCATAAAGCCCCCTGACCCACTGAGAAACAGAAAACTCCTGCTTCACAAAAGGGAAATACTCAGGCTTATGGGAAAGGTAAAGGAAAAGGGCTATACTCTTATACCGCTCAGGATTTACTTCAAGAATGGGAAGGCAAAGGTGGAGATAGCCCTCGCCAGAGGTAAAAAGTCTTACGACAGGAGAGAGGAACTCCGACAGAGAGACCTTGAGAGACAGCTAAGAAGGGAGTTGAAGGAAGGAAAGATAAAGCTATAATATTTATCCCTTCAGGAGGGGTGGCCGAGTGGACGAAGGCGGGTGATTTGAAATCACCAGTGGGTTCACAGCCCACCGGGGGTTCGAATCCCTCCCCCTCCGCCAAGAACAAGCTCTAAGAGTTTCAGAAACTCTCCAGTCTCCACGCCCACATGCTCAGCCACACGTATGCACTGCTCTCCCAGAAGCTCTATCCTTTCCCACAGAGCTTCCCCGTGCAGGTAGTAAAAACCGTCCTTATCCTTCCAGTCATCCACCATCTGAAAGAGCAATCCCACCTTTAGCCCCAGCTCATGGAGTTTCTGGAGAAGGTCTGACCTTTTTGCCACTACACCACCAGCCTTGAAAGAGAAAGAAAAGAGTCTTGCAGTTTTTTTGAGGCTTATCTCTTCCTGAGAGGAAAGTTTTCTTATATCCATCACCTGCCCGCCCACCATACCTTCAAAGCCCGAATCCTTTGCAAGCTCTCTGACCAGGAGCAAAAGCTCACCTTCCCCAAGGCTGTAGAAATTTTCCTTTCTGGATAACACCTCAAAGGCAAGGGTAAGAAGGGCATCTCCTGCCAGAATGGCAAGGTCCTCACCGAAAACCACATGACAGGTAGGTTTACCCCTTCTTACGCTGTCGTTGTCAAGAGCGGGAAGGTCGTCGTGGATAAGGGAGTAGTTGTGAACCATCTCTACAGCACAGCCCACGGTAATGGCATCTTCTATGTTTCCTCCGAGTGCGTCGCAGACTGCACACAGGAAGAGGGGTCTTATGCGTTTCCCTTCCTGAAAGAGGTAATAGGACATGGCTTCGTAAAAAATCAGAGGTTCAAAGGGTCTGAGAAGCTCTCTGAGTCTGCTTTCTATGTTTGCTTTCCAAAGAGCAAGGCTTTTCATCTCAAGCTTTACGGAATAAAATTATAAGAGGTGAATAAGCAATGGAGTGGATAAAAAGCACCGTAAAGAAGATAACTCTTGAACTTATTTACAACATAGTGGATGAAAGAACTTCTGCAATACTGGAGAAGCAGGAAAAGGACAAGCAGGAGCTTCTTGGCCACATTTTCCGCCTTGAGGAGAAGCAGGAAAAGGACAAGCAGGAGCTTTTCACTCTGATAATAAGCGTAAGGGACGAGTTGCTTTCGCAAATCCACAGGATTGAGGAGAAGGAAGAAAGACACTACGAGGAGCTAAAGGCAGAAATAAGACACCTGAACCAGAGGTTTGACACACTTATGAATATGCTGGTGAATTTACTGATTGACAGGAGTAGAGAAAAATAGTTGCTCTCGTAATAATCCCTTCTCAGTGTGTTTCCCTTCTTAAGGTTATGTGAGTGCAAACCTGCCTCTCCCTATCTGCAGGCTTCAGAATATAAGGGCAGTCAGAAAATAGTCAGATACAAGTATCAGCATAGAAGAGGTTACCACACTGTTTGTGGTTGCCCTTCCAACACCTTCTGTGCCACCCTTTGTGTAGTAGCCAAAGTAGCAACTGACTGCAGAGATGATAAAACCAAAAAAGACCGCCTTGTAGAGACCGCCTATAAAGTCATAGAGCTCTGCCAGGTCCTTCATCTTCTCCCAGAAGAGATACTCGTTCACTCCAAAGAGCTTTACCGCCACAAACCACCCCCCGAATATACCCGAAAGGTCCGCAATTACCACCAGCATGGGAACTCCCACAATGCCGGCAAAGAGCCTCGGGGAGATAAGATAGCTCCTTGGGTTTATACCCATCACCTCAAGGGCGTCTATCTGTTCGGTAATTCTCATGGTGCCTATGTTGGCGGTCATTGCAGAACCCACCCTTGCCACCACCATCAGAGAGGCGAGCACAGGTCCCAGCTCTCTTCCCATGGATATGGCAACCACCGCACCTATTAGGAACTCTGCGTTAAAGCGATGAAAGGTGCTGTAGGTCTGAAGGGCTATGACGCCGCCAGAGAAGAGAGAAGTTATAACAACTACTGGCACAGTCTCAGAGGCAAGGTAAGCAAGCTGTTTTATGAAGTGTCTAAGCCTTGGAGGTTTTCTGAAGATAAAGTACAGCCCCCAGAGGGTAAGAAGCGTAGCCCTTCCCACCTCTTCAAAAACTTTTGACATGCTGGAGATACCTCTCAAACCTCTCCTTCAGCTCTTCCATGAAGTCACCACCCAGTTTTTCAAGGAGAGCATCCGCCAGCACTATGGCAAGCATGGCTTCTCCCACCACGGAGGCGGCAGGAACTGCCACCACGTCGCTTCTTTCCTTTCCAGCCTTTACCCCCTCCTTTGTCCCTATGTCCACGCTCCTGAGAGGTTTTGTGAGGGTTGGTATGGGCTTCATGGCACAGCGAACCACAAGGGGCATGCCGTTCGTTATTCCCCCTTCTGTCCCGCCGAGGTTGTTGGTATACCGGAAGTATCCTCTGTCCTCTGACCAACCAATCTCATCGTGAACCTCAGAGCCAAACCTCTCCGCCAGCTCAAAACCACCACCTATTTCCACACCCTTTATAGCCTGTATGCTCATCATAGCCTGTGCTATTCTGCCGTCAAGCCTCTTGTCCCACTGTACGTGGCTTCCAAGGCCAGGTGGCACACCCACCGCAAAGACCTCAAAGATGCCTCCGAGGCTCTCCCCCCTTTCTCTTGCCTTATCAATCAACCTTCTGAAATCCTCATCCTTTGATGGGTCTGGAAAACGCACCTCAGAGCTCTCCGCAAGCTCATGCCTCTTCAGAAGCTCTTCTTCTTTAATCTCCGGCTTTAGCCCCCCTACGCACACCACATAGCTTCCTATCTTTATGCCAAATTCCTCAAGAAACCTCTTGCATACCGCTCCCACCGCAACCCTTGCTGCAGTTTCCCTTGCGGAGGCTCTTTCCAGTATGTTTCTGAGGTCCCTCTGGTTGTATTTTATACCCCCCACAAGGTCTGCATGCCCCGGTCTGGGTCTGGTGAAAGGAACCACGCTCTCCGGAGGCTCACCCTCGTATGCCATCTTTTCAGACCAGTTTTCCCAGTCCCTGTTCCATATGACCATAGATATTGGGCTTCCCAGAGTTTTGCCAAAGCGCAGACCTGAAAGAAACTCAACTCTGTCGCTTTCTATCTTCATCCTCCCACCCCTGCCATAGCCTCTCTGCCTTCTCTGAAGCTCTCTGTTTATGTATTCAGAAGAAAGGGAAAGATTGGCAGGGATGCCCTCAAGAATGCAGACTAACCCCCTACCGTGTGATTCACCTGCAGTCAGAAATCTAATGGGCATCAGCCTCTGACGACAACTGCTTTGACGACCTTACCTGCCTTAAGGCACTTGGCGCATACGTAGACTCTCTTCACAGAGCCATCCGGGAGCACCACTCTTACCCTCTGAAGGTTTGGCTTGAAGGTTCTTGAGTTCTGCTCCGCAGAGAAGGTCACACTCTTACCAAACTTTGTGGTTTTTCCGCAAACATAACAGCTTGCCATAGTAAACCTCCTTTGAAAGGACAATATTATAAACTAAGTGCCAAATTCCCAGGAGGACAGGTATCTGACCTGCTCCTCTGTCAGCCTGTCTATCTCAACGCCCATACTCCTGAGCTTGAGCTCTGCCACCTTTCTATCTATTTCTTCGGGGACTCTGTAAACGTCTCTGTTAAGGTTCTGGTGGTTTTTAAGGATATACTCCGCAGAAAGTGCCTGATTGGCAAAGCTCATGTCCATGACCGACGCCGGATGTCCCTCTGCACTGGCAAGGTTTACAAGCCTGCCCTGGGCAAGAAGGTATACCCTTCTACCGTCCTTGAGAGTGTATTCTTCCACAAAGGGTCTTATTTCCCTCTTGCCCATGCTCAGCTCCTCCAGAGCCTGTATGTCTATTTCCACGTTAAAGTGTCCGGCGTTGGAAACTATGGCTCCGTCCTTCATCTTTTCAAAGTGTTCTTCTCTTATTACAGAGGTGTTGCCCGTCACAGTTACAAAAAAGTCTCCCAGCCTGCAGGCTTCAGACATGGGCATCACCAGAAAGCCATCCATCTTTGCCTCAAGGGCTTTTATGGGGTCCACCTCGCAGACTATGACCGTTGCACCCATGCCCCTCGCCCTCTGGGCTACCCCCTTCCCACACCAGCCGTAGCCTGCCACCACAAAGTAAGAACCTGCGATCAGCCTGTTGGTTGCCCTCATTATGGCGTCTATGGTGGACTGTCCTGTACCATAGCGGTTGTCAAACATGTGCTTTGTGTAGGCATCGTTTACCGCTATTATGGGAAACTCAAGCACTCCCTGCTGAGCCATGGCTCTTAGCCTTATTACACCAGTTGTAGTCTCCTCCATGCCTCCGTAGACCTTCTTTGAAAGCTCTGGAAACTCTCTGTGAAGGGTGGATATAAGGTCTGCACCGTCATCTATAACTATGTGAGGCTCTCTACTTATAACCTCCCGAAGGTGCATGTAATAGGTTTCTGTGTCTTCCCCCTTTATGGCAAAGACGGGGATGTCAAAAAATTTCACGAGAGCTGCGGCCACATCATCCTGGGTGGAAAGTGGGTTTGAGGCAGTCAGATATACTTCCGCTCCACCTTCCCTGAGGGTTATGAGGAGGTTGGCGGTCTCTGTGGTCACATGAAGGCAGGCAGATATGCGGACACCCCTAAAGGGCTTTTCCTCTGAAAAGCTCTCCCTTATGCTCCTGAGAACGGGCATATCTTTCTCCGCCCATTCAATCCTGTTTTTCCCGAGCTCAGCAAGGCTCAGGTCCTTCACATGGTAGTCCATTTTATACCTCCACTCGTATGTTTATAAAGCTCATGTTGTCATCGCCACCCTTCTGCAGAAGCGCTTCTACCATGTTGTCTGGTGGCAACAGGAGCTCTTCTTCTTCCAGAGGCTCCCAGACACCATCTGAGCATATGAGATAGTGTCTGTAATCATACACCTCCTTCGTAAAAACCTCAAAATCTTTAAAGTCTGGGCTTCCTATTATAGCAGATGTGAGAAAGTTCCTTCTGGGGTCGTGCTTTGCTCTCCGAGGGTCAAGGAAGCCAGCTTTGACGAGCTCCTCTGCCTCTGTATGGTCCTGTGTGAGCCTGATGACTCTGTCCACCTCAATACCGTAAACTCTGCAGTCCCCCACGTTGAAGACAAGAGCCTTCTCTTCAAGAATTATTAGCCCGGCCACTGCAGCGCCGAGTCCATAGTAGATAGGGCTCCCCCTTGCAAAGTCTTCAAGCCTGTCCCTCGCAGTTCTCAGGGTGTCAAAAAGCTCGCCCCTGCTCTGCGGTTTCCTTTCCGCAAGCCTTTCAAGAAGCATTTTACTTGCCAACTCCCCACCTCTGTGTCCACCAAGTCCGTCAGCCACGGCAAAGAGTCCACCACCAAAAAAAGAAATGCATTCAACCTCTTCCATAAGCTCTTCCTGAAGGACAAGCCCATCAATGAGCAGGGCATCTTCGTTTTTGGACCTGTATCCCCTGTGTGTAAAATAGCAGACCTTTAGCCTCATCCACTGAGTGGGGGTCCAATTTTGACAAGCCCCAGCTCAGTTATCTCCATAAAGTGGGTTCTGGTATCGTGTCCACACAGCCTGCATCCATCTATGCGGAAGAACCTGACTATCTCTCCTATAGGCTTTCTGTAAAGTTTTGACTGTGCCTGCGAGAGGACTATGTCCTTGGAAAGCACCATGGAGCAATCCACTATGTGGCTTATGGCGTAGCCCCCAGCTGCCTCAGCGGTAAGCTCCTCATGCCCGCTCCTTTTCTGAGAAATAAAGAGGGCAGTCTGATACCACTTTTTCATAAAGTTAAATAGCTGACGCACCACAACCCTTGCCTGCATCTCTCTGGCTTCATAAAGTCCTGTCACAGAATCTATAACCGTATGCTTTACCCTGTAAGTTTTTATCACATGGGCAAGTGTGGCAAGAAGGTCGGGAATGTTTTCTCTGAGCCTGCTGTGACTTGCTGCATCTATGAGGATTATGCGGTCTTCTACCCGCTCAAAATCAATACCCATGGCTTTTGCCCTTTCATTTATACCAGCGATGGTGAAATGCGCTGGTGCCTCCACAGTTATGAAGGCTACCGGCTCTCCTCTGCTTGCCTGCATTACCGTATACTGTTCTGCCATCAGGCTCTTTCCCGTATCGGAGACTCCTGTTATGTTGGTGACCGAGTAGGCAGGTATGCCCCCAAGGGGCTTCTTCACAGGCTTTCCATCATGAAGTTCTGAGGTGAAGAAAAGCTCATCAAGCCCCTCAACGCCCGTGGGCACTCCATAGAGCTTGGGAGCTTTCTTTACAGCCTCACCTGCAACCCAGATGCTTTCTTCCACCACCTCTGGCTTTCTTTCTTCCATTGGACTAAATTTTAACACCATGAAATACTTTATAAAAACCTTTGGATGCCAGATGAACTTCAACGACTCGGAAAGGCTCAGAGGTATCCTGCAGACTATGGGCTACGAGCCGGCCCTGAGCTGGGAAGATGCGGACATAATCCTTATAAACACGTGCACCATAAGGGAAAAGCCAGACCAGAAGGTCTACTCTCACCTCGGAGAATACAGGAAGATAAAGGAGAAAAACCCAAAAGCTCTTATAGGCGTGTGCGGATGCCTTGCCCAGAGGATGGGGGAGGAGCTAGTGCAGAAGGCTCCTGTGGTGGACTTGATGTTCTCCAGCTTCAACATGCATCAGCTACCAGAGCTCATCCAGCAGGCACAGGCTGGATACAGAGCCATAGCTATTCTGGAAAATCCCCCAGAGGACGAGGACAGGCTCTGGGAATATGATACAGTCAGAGATAACCAGTTCTGTGCATATGTGACTGTGATGAAGGGGTGCGATAAGAACTGCACCTACTGCGTTGTGCCAAAGACAAGAGGAAGACAGAGGTCAAGGAGTCTGGATAGCATTCTTTTAGAAGTCAGCTCCTTGGTGAAAGATGGAGTGAAAGAAATTCACCTTCTTGGTCAGAACGTGACCGCCTGGGGTCAAGACCTTGGAGTTCCCTTTGAGGAGCTCCTCTACAGGGTGGCAGAGGTGCCGGGCGTTGAAAGAATAAGGTTTACCACTGGACATCCAAAAGACCTGAAAGAAAACATAGCAAGAGCCATGGGAGAAATCCCACAGGTGTGCGAGCACATACACCTGCCTGTGCAGGCGGGCTCCACAAGGATTCTCAAGCTCATGGACAGAGGCTACACGAAGGAAGAATACCTTGAAAAAATTGACATGCTCAAGCATTATGTAAAGGGTATAACCTTTTCCACCGATATCATAGTGGGATTTCCCACAGAAACTGAAGAGGACTTTGAAGAGACCCTTGATGTGCTGGAAAAGGTAAGGTTTGAACAGGTTTTCTCCTTCAAATACTCTCCAAGGCCTGACACTCCAGCATACTCCATGAAAGGACAGGTATCCGATGAGATAAAAACTCAGAGGATGTCAAGGCTTCTGGAGCTTCAGAAAAGGATACTTTCTGATATTGCAAAATCCTATGAGGGGACAGAGCAGGAAGTGCTTATTGAAGGCTACGAGGATGGCAGACTAACAGGGAGAACAAGAACCAACAGGTGGGCTACTCTACCGGGTTCTGAGGAGATTCTCGGAAAGACCGTAAAGGTCAGAGTCATAAGTTCAAGGCCCTTCAGCATGGAATGTGAGCCTGTGGAGGTAATAGGATAGGCACAAGGTATGGCAAGGTCAGACCTCAACGCCTGCATAAGCCAGCTTGCAAGGACTCTGGAATACATGTATAAATGGGACAATCTCCGAAGATATACTCAGGCTGGTGAAGAAAAGGGTGGGCTGAGCTGGATAAGAAGCTTAGAGGAAGCCAGAGCAGAGATAAACAGTCTCTTCAGGAGATACCCGAGCCTGAAGAAGAAATTGCCCGAATACTTGTCAATTGCATGGAAAGATGCGGTGGACAGAATAGGAATATGGCTAAGGGACATAGATAGAGATGACCTCATAGCTATTATTCCTGAAAAAGGCCCTTACACTTATGAGGAGACGATGACAAGAGACCTGAGGAAGGAAATAAGGCACAAAGGCTAAAGTGGATGTGGAAAACTGAACTAACTGAGGTTGCTGTAGAGAGGCGTGAAGAATAAATTTATAAATGGAGGTCTGCCATGATTGAGATGGTGGTGCATGGAGTTACCCTTGACCCTGTATCTCAGATGCCCATAGTGGTGCTGAAGGCAAAAGATAACGAGGAGGTTTTGCTTCCCATATGGATTGGTATATTTGAGGCGGACAGCATAGTGCGTCAGCTTCAGAATGTGGAACCTCCAAGGCCAATGACTTACGAGCTTACCAAGAATATAATTGAGAACATGGGAGCAAGGCTGGAAAAGGTGGTAATAAACGACCTGAAAGACAGCACATACTACGCAGAGCTTCATCTCATACAGGGTAACAACCTAATAGTTATAGACTCAAGGCCAAGCGACGCCATAAACCTTGCCCTCAGGTTTGATGCTCCATTGTTTGTGGAGGAGGAAGTGCTGGAAAAATCCAAAGTGCCAAAGCCTGAGGAGGAAGAGGAAAAGGAAAAACTCAAAGAATGGCTTGAGAACATAAAACCCGAAGACTTTGAGAAGGGGCTAAGCTGAGATAGCTCTCTTCAGACACTCTACCATGAGCTCTCTTGGGGGGCTTCCCACGTCTACGATGGGCTCCACACCTACAAGCCCATCCTTCTTCAGGTTTTCGTATAACAGCCTGTAGACCCTTTCAAGACCCTCCTGAAAGCTCAGACCTTCTCTAAAGATGTAAAGCTCCATATCCTCCCGGTAGCCCATGAGGTCGTAGGTCTGAAGGTTTTCTATTCTTTCATCAAAGCCCACAGCATAAGCCATACCATGCTCTATTGCCAGCTTTGCAGGTGCATACTCAGAAGCGTAGCATTCCATATCAACCGGGTTCAGGGGTTTATCTTCTGGCAGAGCCACCACATAGACCGCAGATACACTTTCCCTGCTCCCTTCCCGGTAGTATCCAGTAAGCTCTATGTAGTAAACCCATGACCTCATATTCTACCTAAAAGATAGTTCCAGAGGAAAAGAATGGGAGGAAATATGACCCTTCCCAGCACGCCCGTGAAGAGAAGAAGAGTTATTATAAGAAAGCCATACATTTCAAACCTGTAAAAGAGCTCCCAGTATCTTACGGAGAAAAAGCTCATAACTGCCCTGCTCCCATCAAGAGGTGGTATGGGTATGGCGTTAAAAAAGGCAAGCACAAGGTTTATGAGGACCGCATGAGCGGAGAAAAGGGCAAGGGGAATAAGAACCGCATCACCCATAAAGTTTAGATAACCATCCCTTATCAACCTGTAGAGAAGGGCAAAGACAAGAGCCAGCCAGATGTTCATCACAATGCCCGCTATGGAGACAAAGAAGGTTCCCACTCTCAGGTCTCTGAACCTGAGGGGGTTTATGGGAACTGGCTTTGCCCAGCCGAAGAGTATGGGCGAGCCTATGAGCATGAGCATGCCGGGGAGGATTATGGTGCCAAGAAGGTCTATATGAGGTATGGGGTTAAGGGTAAGCCTGCCAAACTCCTTGGCGGTTGGGTCCCCCATCCTGTAGGCAACCCAACCATGAGCGTATTCATGGAGTATAACCGCCATCATAAGTGCTGGCAGAGCCACCACTGCAGTCTGTAAGTCCATCAATACTTCCTCTCCGCTGGCTGGTGGTGGGTTATTTTTACTTCCATGTAGTCTATCTTCAGCTCATCGCCCTCCTGCCACACAAGGGTGTGCTTTAGAAAGTTCTCATCGTCCCTTTCAGGATAGTCCTCTCTGTAGTGCCCGCCCCGTGACTCTCTTCTTTGAAGGGCACAATAGGCAACTGCCCTCCCGAGGTGAAGCATGTTTCTGAGTTCAAGGAGTTCTATAAGATTTGTGTTGAAAACTTTGCTTTTATCAACCACTGGAATCCTTTCCCAGCGTTCAAGAAGCTCGGAAAGCTCCTCGTAGGCAGAGGTCAGAGACTTCTCATCCCTGAATATACCCATCTTCCCCCAGGTAACCTCACCCATCCTTTTTCTCACATCCGCAAGCCTCTCATAGCCCTCCCTTTTCATAAGGTTTTCTATGAACTCCCTGCCCTTTGACTCTTCACCGGGCGATAGTTCAGGGAAATCTACCTGCCTTGCGTACTCTCTTGCGGATATTCCGCAGAACTTGCCAAAGACAAGAAGCTCTATAAGGGAATTGCCGCCCAGCCTGTTGGCACCGTGCACTGACACACAGGCGCATTCACCCACTGCATATAGCCCCTCAAGGGGTGTAGAAGAGGTCATGTAGTTCTCCACGTGAATTCCACCCATGCAGTAGTGGGCGGTAGGTCTTATGGGCACAGGGTCGTAAACTGGGTCCACACCCTCAAAGTCTATGGCAAGCTGACGCACCTGAGGAAGCCTCTCCTTAATCTTTTCCTCTCCGAGGTGCCTCAGGTCAAGGAGCACATAGGCAGAGGTGCCTTCTCCAAAACCTCTTCCCTCCTTTATCTCATACTCAATCGCCCTCGAGACCATATCCCTTGGAGCAAGCTCCATCTTTTCCGGAGCATACCTTGCCATAAAGCGTTCACCCAGTTTGTTTATGAGATATCCACCCTCTCCTCTACAGGCCTCTGAAAGAAGTATGCCAGTTTTTGCAAGACCTGTGGGGTGGAACTGGATAAACTCTATGTCCTTTAGCGGCATACCGTTGAGCAGGGCAACCGCCACACCATCTCCCGTGTTGCCTATGGCGTTGGTGCTCCTCTGCCAGTATATGCGTGCAAAGCCTCCTGTGGCAAGGACCACAGCCTTGGCTCTTAAGTTCACCACCTCTCCGTTCTTTATATCATAAAGGGAAACACCCTTTACCCTCTGCCCGTTGTGGATAAGGTCAAGAAGGAAAAACTCATTAAAGAAGTCTATGTTCTCCCTTGCAAGAGCCTGTTCAAAGAGGGTATGCAGAAGCACATGCCCAGTTCTGTCTGCAGAGTATACAGTTCTGGGAAAGGAAGCTCCACCGAAGGGTCTCTGGGCAATCCTGCCATCCTCCATCCTTGAAAAGGGAACACCCCAGCGGTCAAGCTCGTAGACCACATCCGGGGCATTTCTGCACATAAAGTAGACAGCATCCTGGTCTGCGAGGAAGTCTGAGCCCTTTATAGTGTCAAAGGCGTGGGCTTCCGGACTGTCCTGAGGGATTGCATTGCCAAGAGCTGCGTTCAGCCCTCCCTGTGCTGCGCCCGTATGGGAGCGCGTGGGGTAGACCTTGGAGACTACAGCAACCCTTATGGAGGGGTCTCTTGCACACTCTATGGCAGTGCGAAGCCCGGCTCCGCCTGCACCAACAACAACAACATGGTAGCTTCTCATGGCTTTAAATTTTAACCTATATTATCCTCAGCACATAGAAGGTGAGCACAAGACAGGCTATAAATATAACCAGTCCATAGGCTTTGTAAAGCCATGTGTGAGTTCTGTAAAAGCCCCTGTCAACCTGCCTTATGGTTCTGTAGAAGTTTAGAGTTCCCAGTATAAGGGTTAGCAGACCTACAACAATAACGAAAACACCTATGCCCACCAGACTGTGATGCTCCTGTGCAAGGTGGATATTGAATACCTTTTCAAGCTGAAGCAGAAAGAACTCAAACTTTTCTATAACGAAGCCAAAGACGATAAGAGCTATGGCTGTTCTTACCCATGCAAGAAAGGTCCTCTCAGCCGCCATGTAGATTCTCGGGTCCGTAACCTCTTTTGGATGCACAGAAATACCTCCTTCTATGTATTCTATGTCGAAGTAGAAGCTCAGCATACCTGCAACTATAAGGAGCACACCCGCAACTGCTGATACTATAGCTACCCAATCAAGTAGCACGGAAACGTGTATTTTCTGCGTGAAAAGCGCAATCGTTTCCAGTTTTCTGAGCACAACGCCAAAGGAGAGTGTATAAAGGGCAAGCCTCATGTATCCCAGATATGTTCTTTCTATAGACATGTAAATGCGTGCATCCTTTGCAGAGGGCAGTTTACCCTTTAGCACCAGCATGGCTTACAAACTCTTTTACTATTTCCTCAAAGGCAAAATAATAAGGATTTATAACACGGTATATGCCAAGCCTTTCTAGCTCCACAGCATCCTTCTGTGAACGAGCCACTGCCATTATCTTGGCATCGTATCCTATCTCCCGGAGAATACTGACAAGAGCTTTTATGTCTTCCAAGGAAGGCACAGTTATGACTACCAGAGCCGCTCTGTGGATAGGAAGTTCTGCCACCGCCTCTCTATCCTCTGCAGACCCAAAGTAGGCAGGAAGCCCCTTTTCTCTGAGCTCTGCTACCCTTGATGGATTATAGTCCAGACCAATAGCGCTTTATGCCCATGTTTCTGCAGTGTTCCAGAAGCTCCGCCCCCAGTCTTCCAAGACCAAATATGATAACATCCACAGGTCTCTCCTCAGAAAATAGCTTTTCAAACCTGAGCTCCCCATGAGGTGTTCTCTTCTCAAAAACATGAAGAAAGGGCTCAAGCCACCTATAGAGCCTTTGAGAATAGAGTATCATGTATGTGGAGAGGGCAATGGTGATTAGTCCCACCATGGTGGTTATACTGAGGGCATCCATGCCCACGTGCCCGAGAGACATACCCATGGCTACAAAGATTATAGAAAACACGCTTAACTGTGCAACCGTGAGCCCTGCCAGAAAGCCCGTCTTTTTTCTGTATCCCATAAGCCCCATGATGACCATAACTATAAGGGGGTTTCCTAGGAGGACAAAGAGGGAAAGGATAAGAGCTATGTGCCAGTCTGCGCGTATAACAGAAAGGTCAAACTTGGTGCCAAGGTCTATGAAGAAGAAGAGGAGTAGAAAATCCCTTATGGGGGTAAGTCTTGCACTTATTGCATCCCTGAAGTGGGTTGCAGACAGGGAAAAACCCGCAAGAAAAGCTCCCAGTTCCTTGGAAAGTTCTAAATACTCTCCAACTGCTGCAAGGCTCACAGACCATGCGATGGCAAAAAGAAGCAGTAGCTCCAGCGAGCCCGCCATGAGTCTGAGAAGTCTATCTGCTATGTATTTCATGAAAACATACACAAAAAGGGCAAGACCAGAAAGCTTTAGAATTACCATAAGCAATATGCCTGTTATACTCTCATCTCCCGAGCCAGTGCCAAAGGCACTCATAACAACAAGAGCTATTATGACTGCTATGTCCTGAACTATAAGGAAGCCTATGGCTATTCTGCCGTGAAGAGTATCTACTTCTTTTTTGTCAGAAAGTAGCTTGACGATTATGACGGTAGAAGAAAAGGTAAGGGCTATGGCAAGGTAAAGTGATGTTACCCAGTCTTTACCAAGAAGGAGTATAATAAAAAACCCTAAAACGCTTGTAAATACTATCTGCCCTAAGCCCGTAGCTACTGCCACACCTCCGAGCCTTTTTACATACTGTGGGTTCAGCTCAAGCCCCACGAGAAAAAGAAGCACAGCCACGCCCACCTGAGCCAGTATGTCCACCGTATCCTGCGCCCTGACAAGTCCAAGACCAGAAGGACCGAGAAGAATACCGAGGACAATGTAGGTAATGATAAGTGGCTGGCGAAGTATCAGACCATGAATACCCAGGACGACAGCCAGAAGAAGGATGAAGGCAAATTCAAAGTAGGTGCTGGTTAAAAGAGAGGGCATCCTATATTTATTTTAGGTCAGAAGTTCTGAGGGGACAGGCTTAAGCCTGATAAGCTTTTTCCTTACTATCTCCTGAGAATACTTCTCCAGATAGTAAACTATTGTCTCCACCCTTATCTTTACGCTACCTGCTGGTTTGGTCTCGTCCAGCTCACCAAACTTGAAAAAGAGGGTTCCAGAACTTTCCACTATTTTCTGAACGGGTGTGAAAGTGGGCTGGTCCATACCGCACTCGTAGCTTGAGAGTCTTATAACCCCGGTAATCCAGGGAAACCTGGCGGCAAACTTGGCACCCCATATTATCTCGTTGGTGTTGGAGCTGTATGAGGATGTCCATACGTCAGAGATGTCAAAGGGGCTTTTTATAATGCCTGCCCTTATCTCGTCTCCAAAAAGCCAGTCAAGAAGCCAGTCATGGAGGGGGAGGTAGTTGTACCAAAGCACTGGATATCCGTAGGGCTGGAACTCTCCGTCTATTTCATGCCCTATTCCAGGGTCCATGTGATATGGTCTGGCAAGCACAAGAAGAGCAGGCCTTTTGTTTTTCACGCACCATTTCATTATCTCAAGGCTCTTCTCCCTCATTTTTCCCTCAAAGGTATCGAGAGCTTTAAAACCCTCTTTCACAGCCTTTGCCGTCTCTTCGAGGGACAGCCCTGGTATATATTCTTTGAGGGATTCCCAGAGATACTTGGGAAGAATTTCAGGCTCCGCAAAGGGAACAAAGGGTGAGACAAACTTTATACCTCTCTGGGAAAACTCATCCTTTTCCCTCAGAAAACCAGCCTTGAGGTTCTCCACGCTCATCATAACGCGCGTGCAGGATAGAGTATCAACCACATGGCCCTTTAGAAAGGAAGGCAGAGAGTAAATCATGGGGACAAAGAGAAGGTTTATGTCCCTGTGAAGAAGCTCGCCCATATGTCCAGCCAGAGCTTTCACCGGGTAGCAGGAGTCCATGGTTATCCTGCCCTTGCCGTATTCCCTGTATTGTTCCTCTGAGGTTTCAGAGCTGAAAACTATCTTACCCACACCTAAGGCGTTGAAAAAGCCCACCCAGAACTGATGGGTTCCCCAGACATTGAGAAATCTGGGAATACCCACCTTAATGGACTTTCTGTCCTCTCGGAACCCTGAAGGCCTCCTTCTTAACAAGGTCAGCGATGTTAGGAAACTCATTTTTTACCCTCTCCATTTTTTCCTTTACTACTTTGAGCTCTCTTTCGTCCTCCACTAGCCCTTTGGGGCAAGCGTTGTTGACTATGAGCCTTACCCAGCCGGGCTGAAGTGGCACTTTGCTCCATGGTCTTCCCTCACCCTCACCGATGTAGACATCTATAAAGCTCCTCTGGCAGTTAACAGGACACCAGTTGCAAACTGTCTCCTTTGATGTGCTTGCCCTGTATGTGAGTTTTTCTACCTTGTCAAAGCCTCTGAAGGAGGTATTTCCATGTTTCTGGTAATATTCAAGGGCAACAAGGGCTGCGCCTATGGCTCCCGCCTCACCGGAGTAGGGATGCACATAGACTTCCGCTTCTGGCACCTTTGACTTTATAAAGTCTATCTGGGATTTTACCACTGCAAGGTTTCTGTGTGTGCCGCCCTGAAGGATAAACTTTCTACCAACATGCGCCAGATTGTTTATGTTGCCCGCGTAGACCCACACGTTCAGGGGAAGCACATAACAGAGTCCTGCCAGAATTTCCTCCGCCTTCCAACCCTTCCTCTGCTGATTTACTATATCGCTCTGAAGGAATACACCGCATCCCATGGTAAAGCCAGGCATGGCCTTTGCAGAAAAGGCCCTGTCCGCTATCTCTGAAAGGGGAATGCTGAACCTCTCCGCCACGCCCTGCAGGAAGGCACCGTTTCCAGAAGAGCACTGGGAGTTGAGCCTGAAATCCACAACAGAACCATTACGCAGGAGCATGATTTTCACATCAACCCCACCCACATCGCATATGCAGTCTGCATCTGGGAAGAAGTGAAGCCCTGCAGTGGCATGTGCAACCGTCTCCACCACTGCCACATCCGCACCCAGCACATCCTTTAAAAGGTCTTTACCGTATCCCGTAAGTCCAAGGGCAAGCACCCTGCCACTACCAAGATATTCCTTTATCTGTCTGAATATCTCCTTTGCATCCTCTATGGGGTTTCCTTTACTCAGGCTATAGCAGGAAAAGACTATCTCCTTCTCAGGTGTGATACAGACCGCCTTTGCAGTGGTAGAGCCAAAGTCACAGCCTATTATGACTTCCTCCACCCGCTTTGGCACAATCTTGTTCTCCACCACATAGGAATATTTTTTCTTGAACTCGAGAAGCTCCTCTGCAGAGGAGGCAAGCCCTCCTTTGCCCTCCTTGAGCTTTTGTTCATACTGGCCCTCTTCTACCCACCAGAGAAGTTTTTCCTTGCCTCTATAAACTTCTCCTTCCTCCTCAAGAGCTGTAAAAATACATCCCAGAGCAGCATAATAGAGGGAATTTTCGGGCACAAAAACAAGCTCTTCCATCTCCTCCCTGCTGAAGTCTCCCACACCTCTTTCCTTCCACAGCTTTTGAAGATGCACCCTCCATGCCTCCTGAAGACCTCTGAAAAATAGGTTTGGACCTCCCAGCAGAAGAACCTTTGGAAGAGGTGTGTTCCCCTTGGTAAGCTGGGAAAGATTCTGGTAAACAACTGCTTCAAAAAGGGAGGCTATTATCTCTTCTGTGGGAACGCCTGCCTTGACGAGAGAGTTCACATCCGCCTCCGCAAATATGCCGCACTTGGAGCTTATCCTGTGAAGGGTATAACCCTCGTAGCCCATCTGTGATAGGACTTCAGGCTGAATGCCCAGCTTTCTGGCAGACTTTTCTACAAAAGTTCCCGTTCCACCCGCACACACATTCTGCATGTAAACCTGTCTGTTCTTCTTTCCCTCCTGTTCCTTTATGAATATGGTCTTCATATCCTCCCCACCTATCTCGCTTACAAACCTCACATCAGGATGGAGCCTTTCCACCGCGGTGGCAACCGCAACCACCTCCTGCACAAAGCGGGCACCCATGAGCTCTCCTAAAAAGCCACCACCTGAACCGGTAATATAGACCCTGTCCCTCCCGGGTTTTAAACCAAAACTCCCCTCAAGTCTGAGCAGGAACTCAAGAACCTTTTCAGCCTGCTTTGTGTTGTGCCTCTCATAGGCTCTGTCAAGTATGTTGCCTTCTTTGTCAGTCAGCACATACTTGCAAGTGGTGCTACCCACATCTATTCCAAGCAAAAGCATGCCTTACCTCCTTAGAACTATATCTTTCCCATCAGCTTTGCCACATGCATCGCGTAGTTGCTGGCAGTGCCTGCATAGCCGTAGTGGGGCACTCTGTAGGTTGCTTTCCTTAGCTCCGGATGGTCTTCCTCAAAATTCCTTATTTCCTCTACTGTCAGACCAGTCTTTTCCAGCACCTGTTCAAATTCCTCCTTTGCCCTTCTCTTTGCCTCGGTGAGTATCATCTGACACCTTGAGTAGGCATGCACCTCTGCATCACCCTTTACTTCAATGGGTGCATAAAGAAGGTCCGGATAATCTCCGAGCACCTTTGCCATTGCGCCAACAGACATGGTGTTGGGAAGACATCCGTAAGGGGAAAGCTCACATATCATGTGCGCCTGTTTATTTTTGTAAGCATAAAGGGCTTTGCCGATAAGCATGTGACCCTCACCACCTGTGAGTCTGTAGTGGAAGTAAGGCCTTGCAAGGTCTTTGAGCTTTCTCTGGTCTGGCATGGGGTTCGGTATGTTGTTCAGGGCTTTTCTGAGCTTGTTGTAGACCATTCTGTAAAGCCTTGCTATGCTTTCTACTGCAAACTTTTTAAGATAATACTTTTTCACAAAGCCCTTTGCGTCTTCCAGTTTGAAAAGTTCCATGTTTATCAGATAGTCCATCCATACTGCCACAGGTGGAGGTATGACCTCCGCCCCTTCCTTTTCAAGCCATCTTTTCATGTTATAGTTGCCATCCCCTTCGTGGGTCTGCAGCCAGAATTCACCTGTTATCTTCACCCTTGGCTTTACTCTCAGCCTGTCCACTTCAACCTCATCCCATAGCCTTCTCACTTCTTTCAGGGCATCCACGAAATACCCTGTAAAGACATGCCACAGGAGAGAGTCGATTTTCTTCCCCTTTATTGGTCTGTTCCTGAGTTTCTCATACAGCAGTTCCACACTGTCTTTCACAACGGCATCAGTAGACCCCTCAACCACCTCATAGGGCCTCGTTGCGTGCTCCATGTCAGTTATAAGGTCTCCGTAGAACATGGAATAGACAAGCCCGAAAGTAAGTGGCATGCTTATCTCAAGACCACCACCGGGTGCTGACTGCTCCATCTGGAGGAGGTCAAGGAGGAAAAGCCTGAAATCTTTAAGATTCATGCCTTCAAGAACTCTCTCGTAGGATTCATGATACTGGCCAAATCTGCAGGGTCCGCAGGCTCCAATGGTCACAAAAAGGTAGTTGTTCTTTAAAGCCTCCTCGCCCTCCTTCTCCTTCAGTGTCATGAGCGTCCTTGCCAGATTACCCGCGGTAAAGGTTGTTGGGCAGCAGGCACCCACATCTATAAACTCCTTACCTATGTCCAGGTCCTGTCTCTCTATCTGGGGAAGGGGCATGCTCCTGTAGCCCATCCTTTCAAGAGAACCCTGAATGAGCCTTTCATGCTTCCATGTAAGCCCACCAAAGAGTATGGTGGTTCTTGGCCTTTCTTCCTTTGTGAAGGGTCTTGGTCTGTAGGCTCTATAGTGAAGTTCCTTTGTTCCCATGATGAGCCCTCCTTTGGTTTTTTAAAAATTTATACCTTGTGGGTAATTTTTCTTTATGCTCTGTATCATATATGGAGCCCCATGCCTATATTTAAAGCATGGGTCTGGCTGAAAAGTATCCAGTGAGATATACAGTAGAAGACTGGAAAAGCTGGCAGGGAGACTGGGAGCTTGTTGAGGGCATCCCCTACGCCATGGCTTCGCCAAGACCGATTAATCAGGTTCTACTCTCAAGGCTTGTGCAACTGCTCGGTAATCTGCTTGATAAGGAATGCTCAGAGTGCTTTGTTGCTGTGGAGCTTGACTGGTATGTATCTTATGACACAGCAATAAGACCAGACCTTATGTTGTTGTGCGGGAAAATTCCTGAGAGAGTGGAAAGAGCTCCAGAAATGGTTGTTGAAATAGTTTCACCTTCCAGTAGGCAGATGGACGAAGGGCTAAAGTTTGAACTCTATGAAAGGGGAGGTGTGAAGTATTTTGTGCTTGTCTATCCCGATGAAAAAACTGTGAAGGTTTTTGAGCTTATGGAAGGCAGGTATGGAGAAAAGTCTGACAGAGGGTTCAGATTTGGCAAGTGTGAGATAGATATCAACTTTGATAAGGTCTTCCAGATGTTATAATAAGCATATGGCTAAAAGAGTAATTCTCGCCTACTCTGGTGGACTTGACACTTCTGTAATAGTTCGCTGGCTCACGGACAGAGGCTACGAGGTAATAACTTACACTGCAGATGTGGGTCAGGGAGAGGAACTTTCCGAAATACCTCACAAGGCAAAAGCCTCTGGGGCGGTTGAAGCTATAGTAGAAGACCTCAAGGAAGAGTTTGCAAGAGAATACTGTCTTCCAACACTCAGAGCACTTGCCCTCTACGAAGGAAAGTATCCTCTTACCGCAAGCCTTTCAAGACCACTAATAGCAAAAAAGCTGGTGGAATATGCAGAAAAGTTTGGGGCAGACTATGTGGCACATGGCTCCACTGGTAAGGGGAACGACCAGGTAAGGTTTGAAGCCTCCAGTTGGGCTCTGAACCCGGACCTTGAGGTGCTTGCACCGGTTAGAGAATGGGAGTTCCGTTCAAGGGAAGAGGAGGTAGAATATGCCCTCAAACACAACATACCGGTAAAGGCTACAAAGGAAAAACCCTACTCCATAGACAAGAATCTCTGGGGTATTTCCATAGAATGCGGACCCCTGGAAGACCCGTGGACAGAACCTCCAGAGGATGCCTTTGAATGGACCATATCTCCAGAAAAGGCTCCCCAGGACCCGAAGTATGTGGAGATAGATTTTGAAAATGGTGTGCCCATCGGGCTAAATGGAGAGAGATTTGAAAGGCTAAGTGAGCTGATAATCAGGCTTAACGCAATCGCCGGGGGGCACGGAGTTGGTCGCATAGACATGGTGGAAAACAGGCTTGTTGGTATAAAAAGCAGAGAGGTTTACGAAGCTCCCGGTGCGTTAGTTCTCTACGAAGCTTACAGAGACCTTCTTTCCCTTGTGCTTGACCGTTTTACCTTCCATTACTTTTTAAATCACGTGCCTCACGAATATGCAAAGGTAGTATACGAAGGGCTCTGGTTTTCACCCCTCAGGGAAGCACTGGATGCCTTTACAGAAAGAATCGCAAGGTATGCAACGGGCAGAGTAAGGCTGAAGCTTTACAAGGGTAGCCTTCGCGTTGTGGGCAGAAGCTCACCCAACAGCCTCTATGTGGAAGACCTCGCCACCTACTCAGAAAAGGACGCCTTTGACCACAGAGCCGGTGCAAACTTCACAAAGGTCTTTGGTCTGCCTCTGAAGGTGCTGGGAAGAAGAGTAAGAAAGAAATGATGCTCATAGCTGTCCCTCTCTCCGACAGGGGCTTTGAAGAAAATCTGAAACTTTGCAGAGAAAAAGGTGCGGACATAGTGGAGCTGAGGGTAGACCTTTTTGAAAAGAAAGACCCTCAGTTTGTGCTGGATTGTATAAATAAGGTTCATAGGGGTGGTCTTAAAAGCATACTTACAGTCAGAAGTGAAAGAGAAGGAGGCTCAAGAGTTGAAAACAGGCTTGATATATTCAAAGCATGCTCACCTTACAGCGACTACACAGACATAGAGCTTTCCTCTCAGGAAGTGATATCTCAGGTCAGAGACACGGTAAAGTCCGCAGGTAAAAAACTCATAATCTCCTACCACAACTTTGAGCTCACACCTGCCAACTGGATACTGAAAGAAATTTTCAGAGAGGCAAGAAGGTGGGGTGCAGATATTGTGAAAGTCTCCGTCAGAGCCAACTCCTATGACGATACAGCAAGACTTCTCTGTCTTGGCAAGGAAGAGGAAGGAGACAAAATCCTTATAGCCATGGGTGAATACGGTAAAGTTTCAAGGGCTGCAGGTTTTGTGTTCGGCTCTGTCATAAGTTATGCCTTTGTGGGTGCTGCAGTGGCACCGGGGCAGTTAACTCTTGAAGATGCGGTAAGGCTGAGAAGTCTGCTTTTATGATGTTCATATCCCACTGAACCCGAATACCCCTTGCAAAGTTTTCTCATTAGAGATATAATCTATAATAATGACCTTAGTCATTTTTTACATGATAAAAGAATTTTATAAGGAGGTGGTGCAATGAAGAAGCTGCTTCTGAGCGCTGTAATGGCGGGTATTGTTGCAGGCGCAGGTGTCTATGCCCAGAGCAAAGGGAAGGCTCAGGTTCCACAGCCGCAGGACGAGGATTCCAAACTTCTGGAGCAGGCAAGACAGTTCTTCCAGCCATTGCCCGCAGTTGTAGACAATCCTCAAAACCCTATAACCAAAGAAAAGGTGGAACTTGGTAAGATGCTCTACCATGACCCGAGACTTTCAAAAAGCGGTCTCATAAGCTGCAATACCTGCCATAATCTGGCAACCTATGGTGTAGATAATCTCCCCACATCCGTGGGACATGGTTGGGCAATAGGTCCGAGGAATGCGCCCACGGTGTACAACGCTGCCCTTCACATTGCACAGTTCTGGGACGGAAGGGCAAAGGATGTGGAAGAGCAGGCTCTCGGTCCCATACTCAACCCTATAGAGATGGCAATGCCTTCGGAAAAGGAAGTAATGGAAAGACTCAGGTCCATACCTGAATATGTGGAGATGTTCAAAAAGGCCTTCCCCAACGAAAAGGAGCCCCTCAGGTATGAAAACATAGGTAAGGCAATAGGTGCCTTTGAAAGAACGCTGGTAACACCCTCAAGATTTGATGAGTTTTTGAAGGGCAACACAAAAGCTCTCACTGCAGAGGAAAAGAAGGGATTAAAACTTTTCATGGAGGTGGGATGCGTTGCCTGTCATTCGGGACCGGCACTGGGCGGAAACGCCTTTTTTAAGTTTGGCCAGTTTGTGGATTACTGGAAAGCAACCACACCATACGTGACCCTTGATAAGCCTACCATACCCGTTGACCTCGGAAGGTTTGCTGTAACCCATAAGGAAGAGGATATGTTCGTGTTCAAGTCGCCTTCCCTCAGGAACATAGAAAAAACTTACCCTTACTTCCACGATGGAAGTGTATGGAGGCTTGAGGATGCAGTGAAAATCATGTCCGAAACCCAGCTGGGAAGAAAACTGACCGATGAAGAGACTCGCCAGATAGTAGCCTTTTTAAAGTCCCTTACTGGTCAGATACCCAAGCATGCCCTTGAGTTGCCAGTTCTGCCAACATCCACAGACAGAACTCCAAAACCTTCTGCAAAATAAAAAAACACTGGGTCCCTAGCGGGACCCTTTATAATTGATACAAGCATGTTCTTCTGGTTTTCTATACTTCTGATATTTGCCTTTGCCCTTGGTGAAAACCTGGATAGACAGCTTCTTGAATTTGAAAATCTGCTTCAGAGGCACGGACTTCGCTTCAAGAAGAAAAAGTCAGTAGAGGAGGCGGTCTACGCCCACAGAAACGTCACCCTTAGAGTGCAGTATAACCACAGGGTGCACTTTATGAGTGCGTGGATAGTGCCAAGAAGGGATTACAGAGATAACAGGCGGACTCTTGATTTCCTGTCCTATGCTGCAAAGACCTTCTGTATGGCGGACGAAAAACAAGTTGCAGACTTCAGAGACCGGGTGGCTTATTCCATAAGCCACACAAAAAGCACACCTCTCACAGTGGGCAAGTGCTCTGGAGAGCTCCGCCATGTGGCGGAGTTTATGAACTGGGAACTTATCCTGAATATAAGAGAATGACCAACCGCACCCTACTCTTTGGCGAAGGTCTTTTTGAAACCATAAGATGGAGGCCTTCAGAAGAAAAACTTAGGCTGCACTATGAGAGGCTCTCCTCCTCTGCAGGCTACCTTGGCATACCCTGCCCCACCTATGAGGAATTCATCAGAGACCTTCTGCAGGTGGCAGGGAGCAGGGATGGGCTTTATCTGAAGTATTTGCTAATTTCAAAAGGCGGAGACTTCCTGACAGACAGACCATCCTCTCATGGCACGCTTATAATTGCAAAAAGTCTGAAGCCTGCACCCCTCAAAGTAAGACTGTGTCTTTCTTCCTACAGAAGACACTCTTCCGACCCAGTGTGCAGACACAAGACAACCTCTTACCTTTTTAACCTTCTTGTTAAAAGAGAGGCTAAAAGGAGAGGTTACTGGGATGGTGTTGTATTGAACGAGAGAGGTCATACATGTGAAACGTCAACCGCAAACCTTCTTTTTTTAAAAGGCTCAAGGTTATACACGCCTGCGAGGGAGTGTGGACTTCTCTGGGGAACTACACTTGAATTTCTGAGCAGGCGACTGGAGGTAAGAGAGGAGTATCTGGAGCTTTCAGCCCTAAAAAGTTGCGATAGCCTCTTTGTGTTGAACTCTCTTGTCCTGTGCGCAGCGGTTGAAGAGATGGATGGAGAAAGGCTGAGGGTTGATAGAGATGCCCTTGAGGAAATCAACCGTATCCTAAAAGCCTCCCAATAGCCTCCGCAAGAAGCATATCCTCAGGATAGGTGACCTTTACGTTGGTTACTTCTCCCTGAACAACTCCCACCCTGTAGCCATACCTTTCCAAAAGCTGGGCATCATCAGTTACAGAAAAGCCCTCTCCCCTTGCCCTGAAATGGCAGTCAAGAAGAACCCTTCTTCTAAAAGCCTGAGGAGTCTGAGAAAGCCACAGGTTTGACCTGTCTACAGTCTCCACCACCATACCATGAACCACTCTTTTTACAGTATCTCTTATGGGCACTGCCGGCACCTTACCTTCAAATTCCCCCAGTTGGGAAACCTTCAAAAAAAGCTCAAGGCTTGCAAAGGGTCTTGCACAGTCATGTATGACCACCACCTCCCCCTGAGCCTCAAGAACCGCATTAAAGACCGAATCCTGCCTCTCCCTTCCACCGGGAACCTTCCTTACACCCTCAGGGACGCTTATGCCCATATCCTCAGAAGGCAGAACAAGAAGTGTTTCATCAAACCTGCCAAGAAGCCTCTCAAGGGAATGCATGAAAAGGGGCTTCCCGAGAAGTCTTTCAAACTGCTTTTTTCTGCCAAAACGCCTTCCTTCCCCTGCAGAGAGAAGAACAAGGCTTATCATTCTTCCTTGAGCCTTTCAATCCTTTCCTTTAACTCCTCTCTCAGCTCCTCCACTATGGGGTTCTCAGAGGAAAAGAAGTATTCCCCGTCTATGTCAAGCACCATGGCGAGAAGATAGAAGCCTTTGACCTCATTCTCAAGGGCTTCCCTGGTGACTCTGTCAAGGAGCTTTTTTACGCTTTCAGGGTCTTTCATGTTAACTCTTATATCCACAAACTCAAATTCTTCCACATCTATCTGATTGACCGGCAGGTCCTCTCTCTGCACATACACGGGTGAGTATATGCAGTATACGGTATGCTCACCCACAGCCCTATCTTTCAGACCTTCAAAGAGCCTTTCCACGTATGCCCTTACCTGATGCCTTACACTCATGGGGAATATTTTAGCTCAAATCAAAGACCACCATCTTTATCTCCGTATAATCCTCCACCGCAAAGCGCGGTCCTTCTCTTCCTATGCCTGAATACTTCACTCCCCCATAGGGCATGTGGTCTGCCCTGAAGTTGGGACCTTCGTTTATGAGCACGCCTCCTGCATTGATTTTTCTTATGAACTCCCATGCTACTCCTATATCTCTCGTAAAAACACCCACCTGAAGACCGTATTCTGAGTCGTTGACCATCCGTATGGCTTCTTCCACCTCCCTGTAGGGATTTACCACCACCACTGGGGCAAAGGCTTCCTCCCTGAAAAGCTTCACATGAGCCGGCACAAGGGAGACTATTGTAGGGGAGAGAACTGTCAAAGCCCTGTCTCCACAGGATACACCACCCGTCACAAGCCTTGCACCCTCCTGAAGGGCCTCATCTATCCACTCCTGCACCCTCTGAACTTCAGAGAGGCCTATCATGGGACCCACATCCGTGTCTTCCTGCATGGGGTCTCCCACTTTAAGCTTTTCTACCGCATGCTGAAGCTCCTCAAGAAAATGGTCAAAGAGCTCCTCATGAACAAAAACCCTCTGCACAGAGATACATACCTGACCCGCTATGGCGTAGCCGCCAAGGACTGTTTTATGCACAGCCTTTTTCAAGTCTCCGTCTTTATGAAGCACTATGGCTGAGTTAGAACCCAGCTCAAGAACCACCTTCTTTATACCTGCCTGTCTTGTTATTATCTCCCCTACCTTTCTGCTTCCAGTAAAGGAAACAACCCTCACATCAGGATGGGTAGTCATAGCCCTTCCCACATCGCCATAACCGGGCAGTATGGAAAGAGCCTGTGGTGGCAGTCCTGCCTCAAGAAGAACTTCTCCCAGCATGAGGGGCGTGAGGGGTGTTCTTTCTGAGGGCTTGAGAATTACCGCATTGCCACAGGCAAGGGCTGGTGCCACCTTGTGCATGGAAAGGTTCAGGGGAAAGTTGAAGGGCGTTATGGCACAGATTACGCCCACAGGCTGGCGTATGTAGAAACCCACTTTGCCCCTCCCGTTGGGATGTGCGTCCATGGGAATTACTTCACCACCTACCCTTTTTGCCTCCTCTGCAGAGAAGATAAGGGTCTGGATGGCACGCTGGACCTCCGTCCTTGCCTCCCTTATGGTTTTTCCCACCTCAAGCACCAGAGTTCTTGCAAACTCCTCAGACCTTTCCCTCAGAAGCTGGCTTGCCCTCATAAGTATTTCATACCTCTCGTAAGGTGTCAGGGAGGAGAGTCTTCTGTGTCCCTCCTTTGCCAGTTCTACAGCCCTGTGCACATCTTCCTCCATAGCCCTTGAGACCTCTGCCACAGTCTCACCTGTGTAGGGATAGACTACCGGCATCTTCTCCTCTTTTGAAACCCATTCTCCACCAAGTAAAAGCTCTGTTCTCATAGGTTATAATTTTAATCCCATCATGCTCAGCCCAGAAGAACAGCTCAGGCTCATAAAGCAGGGAACCGTTGAGATAATTGAGGAAGAAGAACTCCTTAAGAAACTCAGAGAGGGCAGACCACTCCGCGTGAAGGCAGGCTTTGACCCCACAGCACCTGACCTGCATCTTGGGCACACGGTTCTTCTTCAGAAGATGCGTCAGTTTCAGCAGCTCGGGCACGAGGTCTATTTTGTCATTGGGGATTTCACCGCCATGATAGGAGACCCCACGGGCAGAAGCGAGACAAGGCCACCCCTGAGCAGGGAAGAGGTGCTTGAAAACGCAAAAACCTACGAGCATCAGGTCTTTAAGGTGCTCATACCAGAAAAAACCAGCATAGTCTTCAACAGCTCGTGGCTCTCAAACCTCGGAACAGAGGGCATAATAAGGCTTGCAGGTCAGTATACTGTGGCAAGGATGTTAGAAAGGGATGACTTTTCAAAAAGGTTCAGGGAGGGAAATCCCATATACATTCATGAATTCCTCTATCCCCTGCTGCAGGGCTACGATTCTGTCTTTTTAAAAGCGGATGTGGAGCTGGGTGGGACAGACCAGAAGTTCAACCTGCTTGTGGGCAGAGACCTTCAGAGAGCCTACGGTCAGGAGCCTCAGGTGTGTATCACGCTTCCCCTCCTTGTGGGACTGGATGGTGTGAGAAAGATGTCCAAGTCTTACCGCAACTATGTGGGCATAACAGAAGAGCCTGAGCAGATATTTGGAAAGCTCATGTCCATCTCCGACCAGCTCATGTGGGATTACTACCTTCTCCTTACAGATTACACACAGGAACAGGTAGAGGAGCTTAAAAAGAGCCTGCATCCCATGGAAGCCAAGAAAAAGCTTGCCTACTACATAGTTTCCCGCTATCACTCAGAGGAGTCCGCAGACAGGGCTCTTGAGTTCTTTGAGAAGACCTTCTCCCATAGGGAGTTTCCAGAAGATGCACCCCTTATAAAGGTTCCTGCGGGCTACCGCCAGAAGGCTTATGAACTTCTCTTTGAGCTGGGTATTGAGCCTTCAAAGAACTCTGCAAGAAGGCTTATAGAAGGTGGTGGGTTAAAGCTTGACGGACAGAAGATAGAAGACCCAAACCAGGAGATTGAGGTATCCAGAGAGCTAAAGCTTCAGGCTGGCAAGAAAAGGTTTTACAGAATTATTCCTGAACAGAAGACCTGACAACCTTTACCCTGTTCCAGTCAACGGGGCTGAAGCCTGCAGATTCTGCATAGCTCTTTACAGTTCTGTAATTCACATACTTTTCTATCTCTGCCTTAATCGTAAGGCTCTTTTCCTTTTCTCTTTTCAACTCAGAAACCTTTCTGGCATAATCCCTTGCCACATCTATGCTGTAAGCGGAATAGAGAAAGTTTAGCAAAAGGAGAAGTGAGGCTGCGAGAAAATATTTCATGGCTTTTCCCCCGCTCTCAGTTTTGCACTTCTGCTCGCCGGGTTTATCCTTACCTCTTCCATAGTAGGCCTTATCGGTTTTTTTGTCAAGGGTTTAAGGTGGTCTTTTATAAAGTTCTTTACAAGCCTGTCTTCAAGGGAATGGAAGGATATGACCACGAGCCTTCCACCAGACCTCAGAAATTCAAGAGTTTTATAAAGGGCAGTCTCAAGACTTTTAAGCTCCTGATTTACCTCCATCCTTATAGCCTGAAAGACCCTTGTGGCTGGATGTATCCTCCCGCCTCTATAGGGCAGGACCGAGGTCACCACCTTTACAAGCTCGCCAGTGGTTTCTATAGGCTTTTTTGACCTTGCGAGAACTATTGCCCTTGCAACTCTTCTTGCGTATGGCTCTTCTCCGTATTCTCTAAAAATTCTCTCCAGCTCTTTCTCTGGATAAAGGTTCACCACATAGTGAGCAGTAAGCCTGTCCTCTGGGTTCATCCTCATATCCAGAGGCTCATCTCTCTGAAAGGAAAATCCCCTGGGGCTTTTAAGCTGGAACATGGAAACACCAAGGTCAAAGAGGAAACCGTCCACCTGTGAGAGCCCCTCCATCCTCAAGACCTCATCAAGGTCTGAAAAGTTGGCGTGATAAAGGCTGAACCTGCCTTCAAAACCCCTCAGGTTCTCCTCTGCAAGCTCAAGGGCATGAGGGTCTCTGTCTATACCTATGAGAAAAGCCTGTGGATTTTTCTCCAGTATCCTCCTCGCATGCCCCCCGAGACCCAGGGTGCAGTCCACATATAGCCTTCCACCGTTGCCAAGAAGAAAGTCTGTAGACTCCTCAAGAAGAACGGGAACATGCATCAATCTTCAAAGAGACTCATCTGCCTTATGGGAGAGAAGCTCCTTCTGTGTATAGGACTTTCCCTGTATACACTTATAGCCTTTATATGCTCCTTTGTGGCATACCCCTTGTGTTTTGCAAAGTTATACTGGGGGAAAAGCTTATGATAGTGCTCCATTATCCTGTCTCTGAGAACCTTTGCCACAACGCTGGCACAGGCACAGCTCAGGCTTTTCTCATCACCCTTTACCAGGGCTATACACTCATAGCCCTCCACTGGCAGGTAGTCGCTTATGACTACATGAAATTTGTGTTTCAGGTCTGCCAGAGCTCTTTTAAAGGCAAGCTGATTTGCCCTGAGAATTCCCATCCTGTCTATGAGAGTGGAATCCACCACCGCAGTGCCTATGGCGAGGGCCTTTGATTTAATGAGTTCATAAGCTTCCTCCCTTTCCCCAGGATTCATAGCCTTTGAGTCCCTGTCTACAAGGGGCTCGCTAAAGGGTGGAAGTATCACTGCACAGGCTACGAGAGGTCCGGCAAGGGGTCCTCTCCCAGCTTCATCTACGCCGGCCACCAGCAGGCCCCTTTCCCAGTAGGGCCTTTCGTGATATGTCATGCCTTCTTTTTGAGCTCCCAGGGCTTTATCTCCCTTATCTTACCAACCGCCTCTTTACCCCTGTATTTACGCAGGAAGTAGAGCCTTGACCTTCTAACCTTTCCGTATTTGACCAGCTCAATCTTTTCAATGTTGGGGCTGTAGTATGGGAAAGTCCTCTCAATGCCAACACCGTAAGACTCTTTTCTCACGGTAAAAGTCTTGCCAATACCACTACCCCTTATCCTTATCACCACACCCTCAAAGGGCTGAGTTCTTTCCTTTTCACCTTCCACTATTTTGTAGTGAACCTTTACTGTGTCACCCACCTTAAAAACCGGGTATTCTTTCCTCGGAAGGTATATTTCCTCAACCTTCTGAAGGATACTCATGGTCAGGACCTCCAAGTATATTAAGATAGGAAATTATATCATAAATAGCATTATAATAACCCGAGTTGCAAGTTATAAGAAATTATGGTAAAAAAAAGCTCCCCATGGAAAACCCATAGGGAGGATTAAGATG
>NZ_JBJXCT010000009.1:0-70050 GCF_046159715.1 Pampinifervens navoyensis | reverse complement strand
ACAACCATTTCTGGAGGTCTTTCTACCCTTTCAGGAATCTCTCCGCACAGCACCATGAGGTCAGGCCTTATAACCGTATCGAAGGAGATAAACCAGTCAAGTTCAGCATAAACCTTGCATTCAGGACATTCTCTCAATGATAGGCGAAGAATTTCCACAAGAATTCCCAGAAGGTATTGATTAATTGGCCTTGGCGAGGCCATGGCGTAGGGCATACCTTCAACCAGCTCCCAGTCTCCCTGCCATTTTTCGTAATCCTCCACCGTGTAGTGGGGTCTGTGCTTATAGACTAAGCTCATGAAACTCCTCAAGGTTTAATTTAAGGACTTTTTCTATAAAGGTAAAGCACATTTCATTGCCCGCATACACATCAGTTCCCATGGAAAAGCCCTTTGTTAGAGCTACTCTTGCGCCCGCTTCCTTTGCTATAAGAGAGCCCGCAACCACATCCCACGGGTTAAGTTCAAATTCCAGAAGACCATCAAAAACACCCTCCGCAAGAAGGCACAGATCTACCGCCGCAGCTCCCGGTCTTCTCATGGCACCCACTTTATCAAAGACTTCCCTGAATATGTTCCAGTAGGAGTTAAGGTCCCTCTTTGCCCTTGAAGGATAGCCGTAGGCAACATAACACTGCTTTAGCTGGCCTTTCTGCTTTACGCCTATGGGTTTCCCGTTTTTGAATGCTCCACCACTGTCCACCGCCCAGTAAAGGCTATCAAAAACAGGCAGGTAGACAGCCCCCACCAGAGGTCTTCCTCTGTATAAAAGCCCCACTGATGTTCCAAAGATGGGAAAGCCCGCCACGAAGTTCTTGGTTCCGTCCAGTGGGTCTATATACCATACATAGTCACCATCTGCAGAGCCACCGTCCTCTTCTCCTACTACCAGATGGTCCGGCAGATACCTGCCTATGTGTTCCCTTATCCTTTCTTCAGAAAGTTTGTCCGCAAGGCTGTATATGTCCTTTTCCCCCTTCTCCATTACCGGGTTATCCTCCCTTCTGTAAAACTCTTTGAGCACCTGTCCGCCCAGAAGGCTTGCCTCCTTTGCCACTTTCAGAAATAGCTCAAGTTCATGCATCGTCCAGCACTTCTATGCAGGGTAGGCTGTTGCCCTCAAGAAGCTCAAGGAAGGCACCGCCCCCAGTAGAGACAAAGTCTATGGCGTTGTAAACCCCTGCCCTATGAATGGCGTGGTCCGTATCACCACCACCTGCTATGGTAAGTGCGGGCGACTGGGCAAGGAGTTTGGCGGTTTCGTAAGTTCCATCCTTGAACCTGTCAAGCTCAAACACACCCATGGGACCGTTCCATATTATGGTCTGGGCGTCCGCCACTATTTCCTTCAGAAGCCCCACAGAAACGGGTCCTATATCAAGACCCATCCATCCATCGGGTATCTCCTGCCAAGGGACAACCCTTGTGGGCGTGTTGTCTGAGATTTCCTTTCCTGTGACAAAGTCCACAGGAAGATATAAGCTCACATCAAGCTTTCTTGCTACCTCCATTATGTCCCTTGCAGTGGGAATTAGCTCCTCCTCCACAAGAGAGCCACCCACCCTGTAGCCCATAGCCTTTATGAAGGTAAAAGCCATAGCACCGCCTATGAAAAGCTTGTCAACCCTCTTTAAAAGGTTCTTTATTATGCCAAGCTTGGAGGAGACCTTGGCACCTCCTATTATGGCAACCACAGGCCTCTGGGGGTTCACCATAGCCTTTTCAAAGTAGCCTATCTCTTTCTCAAGGAGAAAGCCCATAACTGCAGGCTTTAAAAGCTGTGGAACGAGATACACAGAGGCGTGCTTTCTATGACATGTGCCAAAAGCGTCGCTCACGTAGACTTCTCCTAGCCTTGCAAGATTTTTGGCAAACTCCTCACTCCCCTTGCTTTCCCCTTCATGAAACCTCAGGTTTTCCAGAAGCACCACCTCTCCTTCTTTCATGCTGAACACTTCCCTCTCCACTTCTTCACCCACACAATCAGGAAGAACCTTTACCTCTCTGTTGAGATATCTTGAGAGTCTCTTTGCAACTGGTGCAAGACTGAGCTTTTCATCCCTCCCCTTTGGTCTTCCAAGGTGAGACATGAGAATTATCTTTGCCCTGGCATCCAGCAGATAGTCTATGGTGGGAAGGCTTGCTCTAATTCTGGTGTCGTCCTCAATGTTTCCCAGCTCATCCATGGGCACATTAAAGTCCACTCTCACAAGCACCCTTTTGCCCCTGAGGTCTACATCTCTGAGGGTCTTTTTCCTGAAAGGCATACCAGACCTCCTTAAAGGTCAAAGTCTATATCCTCGTCATCAAATTCTGGACTTTCGCTGACCTCAAGCACGCCCCTGAGGTTAAGGGCAAGCCTTTTCAGATTCTCAAGGTAAAAGACCACATCTTCGTAAACCTCCAGCATTGCCCTGTATCTTTTTATTTCTTCGTAGCCGAGCTTTCTTGTTTTGAGTAATTTTTTTACCGCTATCCTTGAAACAAAAGCTCTTGAATACTTTTCCTGCCATTCTTTCCAGAAGTCCTGACTGTTGACAGGGGCCTTAACTACGAAAAATTCTAAGTTTGATAACTCTTCCATGAGATTGAGGTCAAGGGTGTTTTTCACAGGTTTACCTCCTTTCAAAAATTATAACCCATAAGCTCCCTGAGCTTTTTTACAGGGTCTTTGCTTTTCATGAGGCTTGTTCCCACAAGGAAGGCGTCTACGCCAAGGTTTTCGAGCCTCAGCACCTGCTCTCTGTTTTCTATGCCACTTTCCGCTATTACAAACCTTGCACCCATCTCCTTTATCCTTGGAGCAAGTTTTTCTGAAAGACTTATGTCTACTCTGAGCGTGTCAAGGTCTCTGTTGTTTATGCCTATTATATCAGCACCTGCTGTGAGAGCCCTCTCTGACTCCTGGAGGCTGAAGACCTCCACCAGGTGAGAGAGTCCTAGCTCCTTAGAGTAATCAAGAAGGTCCTTCAGGAGCTTCTCCTCCAGAACCCTGACTATGAACAGCACAATGTCTGCGCCATAGGCTTTGGCTTCAAGAACCTGCACCGGGTCAAGGATAAAATCCTTCCTGAGAAGGGGGAGATTAACGCTTTTTCTGACCTCAAGGAGGTCTTCAAGAGAGCCACTGAAAAACCTTCTGTCTGTAAGCACAGATATGGCAACAGCACCAGCCTCCCCATACAACTTTGCCTGTTCCTTTGCGGGTATATCCTTTATTTTCCCCTCGGAGGGTGAAGATTTCTTGACTTCCGCTATTATCCTTGTCCTGCAGGAGGTAAGAGCTTTTTCAAAGGAATAGATTTCTTCCCTCAACCCAGCTAGGTCTTCCAGCCTCCTGACATAATCTGGGTCTTTTCTTATCTCACTCTTCTTATGCTGAATTATCTCTTCCAGCACCCCTATGGATAAACCCTCCTGTATTCCTTGCCCTCTTTCTTATAAATAGCCTCCACACCAAAGCCTTCTTTCATAAGCTCTTCGTATATGTCCCTTGCCTTCTGGTAGCCATGAACTGCAAGCACCACGCCGCATCTGGGGTCTATCTCGTCAGGTATGGGTATAAGCTTGGCCCTGCCCCTGAGGTATTTCTCCGCCCTTGTGCCCTCCGATATGGCGCTGAAGGTTATAAAGTGGTCCGGCTTTTCAGTAAAGGGGTTGAGCTCCATGAGTATGTGCCTTATGTGCAGTTTTACACCAAGTGCATGAAACTTAATCCAGTAGAGGATGGAAGGCTCTATAGCTTCAGACCTCTTTCTCAGAACCGCAACCACTTTACCCTCTTCCCTTTTCAGGCTGAGAAGCTCGTTGCCCGTCTGGCTACACCAGCTCATTATGTCTCTTTCAAAACCCGGGTCAGTAGATATAACTGTAAGCTTCTGCCCTTCGGCCAGCCTCTTCATTTTCTCAGAGGTCATAACAACGGGCAGTGGACACATAAGCCCCGTAAGGTCAAGAAGTTCTTCCTTCTCTTCTACCGCTCTCATTTCATCACCTCACACTGCTATAACCTTTGTCTGGGGTCTTTCTTCAAGACCCTCAATGTATAAATTTATAAGCTTTCCTGCCCTTTCAAGGGTCTTGAGCAACTCCTTATCGTAGAGATGTAAGGGGTTGCTGAAGTAGAAAGAAACATTGACCTCCCCCTTTTCAAGTTTTACAGGCACATGCAGACAGCAGTTTGTCCTGTCAATAAGAGGTTCTCTGAAAAGGTTTGCCTGTAGAGGTGTTATGCTTATGGTTTTGAGCTCAAACTTCTCCTTGATATTGGTGAGATATTCATGGAGGTTGTTGCTGTTCATAAGCTGGTCAAGAAGTATTCCAGCTCCGCCTGCACTCTGTGAAGAGGCCTCAAGCCTTGCATACTCCCTTGTAAGTCTAGAGTATGACCTTCTCAGGTTCTTTATGTAAAACCTCTCTTTTTTCAGAGCCTCCACAAGGTCTGGATGCATGGATGCTATGAAAAGGGCAAATAAGGCAGGCAGAAGGGCAAAGCCCCATGCACCGTAATAGTAAAAGCCAAAGCCTACAAGGAGCCAGAGGAACAGAATTCCCTCAAAGACCCTCCTGCTGGTGTAAAGAGCTACTGGTGCAAAAAGGGCGAGTATGGCTTCCTTCTGACCCAAGAGAAGAACAAGCAAAGGAAGGAAAGCCAGGTCTCCGTAATTTTTGAAAAGTTTCAGCCTGCCAGGATAGAGAAATACATACATGGCAAGGATAAGGTAGAGGACAGAGGGAATTACCACAAGAGCCTGATGCGAAGCTGGCTTACCCACGGAAAGGGCAAGGAAGAAAGCAAACAGAAGAACCCTTAATCCAAGAAATATAAGACCGACGTCCCTCAGCACATAAATATTTTACTCCACCTCTATCTTCTTTACCTTTTCCCTTTTTTCCTTTCCTTCTATTCTGTTTTCAAGCTTTCCAACTTCGTAGTCCACAAGAGTTTTGATTATCTTCCAGAAGGAAAGCTCCATAGTGTAGAGATTTTTCATAACCTCCCTCCTGACCTCTTTTGGAGGGAGTAAGAGCTCAAAAAACCTGAACATATCCCTTCTGAGCTCCTCCACCTGTTCCTCAAGGCTCTCCTGCCTGACTTCTTCCTTGTCTTTCATGCTTTTAAATATATCTCAGAGCCTCATGAGCTTCAAGAACTCTTCAACTGCCCTCTCCATACCCCAGAGAAGGGCATTGGAAACTATAGAATGCCCCACATTCAGCTCTTCCACAACGCCTGATAGCTCCCTTACGAGAAGAGGAGTATTCTTGTAAGTGAGCCCGTGACCTGCATAAACCCTCAGCCCAAGAGATTTAGCCATGAGGCCTGCGTCCTTGAGCCTTTTGAGCTCATCAAGAGCCTCCTGCAGACGGTGGGCGTTAAAGAGATTTGCATACTTTCCAGTATGGAGCTCCACGGCATCAGCGCCCACGTTCTTGCTTGCGTAAAGCTGAGCCTCCTCAGGCTCTATGAAGAGAGATACCTCTATACATGCAACTTTAAAATCCTTCAGGTATTCCTTCAGGTATTCTTCCATGCTCACCACGTTCAGCCCACCTTCTGTGGTTATCTCTTCCCTTCTTTCTGGCACAAGGGTTATCCTGTTTGGCTTTACCTTCATGGCTATGTTTTTCATCTCCTCTGTGGGAGCCATTTCAAGGTTTACGGGAATATGCACCGCTCTCTTTATGAGCTGTAGGTCCTCTTCCTGTATATGTCTTCTGTCTTCTCTCAGGTGAAGGGTTATCTGGTCTGCCCCCGCCTGCTGGGCTATCAGCGCTGCAAAAAGAGGACTTGGCTCAAAGGTTTTCCTTGCCTGTCTGAGAGTTGCCACATGGTCTATGTTTACACCAAGCCTCATGAAGGTCCTTATAAGAAAATTATATCCTCATCTTCAACGTATTCACCCATACTAATCTGCAGTAGCTCCGCCACTATAAAACCAGTATTCTCTATACTGTAAGGAGTAGTTCTGTATGCGTGAAAGGATTCACCAGAAGTGTAATAGGACTTCTCACTTCCTATGCTTATCTGCAGGGTGCCTCTGAGCACCGTCCAGCTCCTGCTGTGATGCATGTGCATACGAAGACCTGTGCCCCTGCCGGGAAGTATGCTCACCTTATGTATGCGGTAACCATCACCGGACTCTAAGAGGAGTTCGGTTCCCCACTCGTAGCTTTTCTCAAGATGATAGTATGCCTCCCTGAGCCCCTTTTCTTTGAGAAGCCTGACGACATCTCTCACCTTAGCGGCACTTCCCCGCCTCATCACCAACACTGCATCTCTGTCCTCTACCACTACGGTGTCCTGAATATCTACAAGGCATACAAGTTTCCCGTTGCTGTATACCAGATTACCTTCACTGTCAAGGCAAATACCCCTTCCCACGCAGGCGTTGTCCCTTTCATCCTTCTCCATTATGGAATAAAGACCGTCAAAAGAGCCCACGTCACTCCAGAAAATATCCATAGGAACTACAGCGCCCCTTTTTGTTTTCTCCATTTCTATGTAGTCAAAGGATATATCTGGAAGCCTTGAGTAGTTTTCCAGAAAGCCGTGATAACCCTCCAGCATGAAGCCGTATATTTCTGGAGCATTCAGCCTGTATTCGTCAAAGACAACCCCCAGCTTGAAAACAAAATTCCCCGAGTTCCAGAAATAAAAGCCCTCCTTCAGCATTTTCTCCGCCCTTTCCCTCTCTGGCTTTTCGATAAACTCATCTATTGTGTAAGCCTTAAGCCTCCCGTACTCCTCTATAGTTCCTCCCGCCCTTATGTATCCAAAGTTGACCTCTGGCCTCGTGGGCTTTACACCAAAGGTAACCAGATAGCCCTCCTTGGCTATATCCTCTGCAAACTTCATATATTCCACGAAGGACTCCTCGGGCTTTATGAGATGGTCAGAAGCAAGTACTGCAACAACCTCTTCATCGTCAACCATCAAAAATTCCTTGATGTATAGCAGTCCAAGAGCAACCGCCGGACCCGTATTTCTTCTGTAAGTCTCTACAATAACGCTGTATCCCTCGTAAGGATACAGGTCGTTTACAACCTTGTGCTGGTATTCCTCGTTAGTTACGATAACTATGTCCTTGTGGTCTACGAGCCTTAGAGCCCGCTCATAAGTTAGTTTGAGAAAAGACTTACCTTCAAAGAGTTTCAAAAACTGTTTGGGGTGCTTTTCTCTAGAGAGGGGCCACAATCTTGTTCCACTACCCCCTGCAAGTATAAGCACCTTCATAGTCCTACCTCCTTCAGGCTATTTCTGAAAATAAAAAGCCTTTCTAGACTGCCACATTTGTTTCCTTTCACAACATCGTAGTTCATAAGAAAAAAACTCCTCAGACCATAACCATATAAGTTTTTTATGTATTCTAGTCTATTTATGGAATCCATATTATCTACAATTACATCTGCACGCTCGTTGTTTGGCATGTAGTGAGCAGAATGAATAGGTTTGCCGTATTTGCTGAAAAACTGGCAGTTTTTGAGTATTCTCTGAGGGTTGCTGTATCCGCTGTTTTCAGACATCTTTAAGTCAAACTTTCTCTGGAAGGACACTGCATTGCCGACATTTATGACTGGCTCAAAGAACCTGATAAAGTTCATACCCTCCTTAAATTCCACTAGTCATCCTCCAAAACAAACTCCGTAATCTGCGTCAAGCTTACTATTCCTTATGAGCTCTACAGCCATAAGGAGATCTTCTTGTAGTCTTGAATAATAAGCTTCATTGAGCTGATTGATGCTATCGGTGTAGGATGGTTTGTGCTCGCAGTTAGAGCTAAGCCTACAGGCGGTATAAGTGGACTGCTCTGTAGTCAGGGCTATGTATCCCTTTGTCCTTACCTGAGACTTCAGGATAGATAGCGCTTCCTGAAGGTTTTGAAGAAAAGTTTCAGATATGTAGTATTCTCCAAGAATGGCTGGTCCAAGCTCTGGATTCTGTCCATCGTAGTTTTCCCATATTTCGAGCATGAGACTGTAGCCTCTCTGAAGTGCCTGCAGGATTTTTTCGCTAATATAAAGGGCATTGCCCTCAAGTCTAGTCTTTGTGAGGGATAGAACAATCACCTTTTCACAGTTCTCCTTCAACCTCCATTCAAACACTGGTGGTATAATCCTTATCTTGGAGAGGTAATAAACAAGGGGTAGCAGACGTTTATCCTGCATGCGGAAATTCCTTCCATAGTCCATCAGAAAAGTATTTATGTCCTCCTCCGGTCTGCGTATAAACCTCAGGGTGCTACCTGCACCTATAACAATATATGGTCTATCGTAAAATGTATCCTCACATACATTATTGGAAAGCCTAAGACTTCCCCTTATGGACACTTTTGCAAAGTTCCTTCCACTTTGTCATCACTGAGAAAGTTTATATCCCTGAAGCTGTATTCCGCCACTCTGTAGCCAGCTGAAATTTCCCTGTCCTCCTCACTAATTTCCCTTTTCCGCTGATTCTTACCCTGCCACCTATTTATATAGGGAACTCCTGCTTTGGCTTTTTGCCTTGCAGGATTTACCAAATCAACGTTGATATTCACCAATCCTTCAGATGCGGAAGGAGCCTGATTACTTGTATTATTACCGAAAACATGTTCTTTGCCTAGCGGTCTTTGAAGCAAGCCAAGTGCAAGGACAAACCATACACCTGCAAGTATAAAGCTGAGAATACGGAGCATTATGTGATTATAGCACGGACTTAAAGTGAGCCAAACTTTGCTCCAAGCCAGTCTGACTATAATCTTTCATTCTCAGTCTGCTTAGATTATATTATACCTATGCTGGAAATAAAGGAAAGAGACCCTCTGAGCAATCTTTTTCTTGAGGTGCTGGACGACCCCTCAAAAAAGGAAATGGTCTTTTACATCATGTGCTATTCACAAATCGTAAGGAGGGAGGGAAATCCATATGTGGAGCTTGAGAAGTTCCTCTCCTGTGCCTACAGAAACTTCCGGAGCGCAAGGAATTACTGGAAGGATGTGCTTGTGGAGATGAACCTCTTTGTCATATCTGACCTGTATGGAAATCTTTACATGGGCAAGGACATATACAGGGTAGAAGAAGGTGGCATATACCTTATAACTATAAGAAGCGAATACCTCAACCTCTTTGATAACATAAGCCAGAAGGCTCTCAGGCTCTGGAACATACTCAGCAGAACAGTGCTTTATAGAAAGCATGTGACCGCTCAGGATGCTGTAATCATCTCAACCTTGATGTTCAACGAGGGTCTTTACGATGAGTTAAAGAATTACTGTGAAGTCTGTATTGAAAGATATCCAAGCGAGAAGAAATATTTTAGAATGCTTGACAGGCTTGCAAGTGTGTATTCAGGTGAGAGAAAGGATTTGATAAGGGAAATAAGAGAGGTCCTTCAGGAGGCTCAAGCCCTGGGAGATGTTTACTATGGGCTTAACCTTTTCAAGCTGAGAAAAGACCTGGAGGCCCTGCTCAGAAGGGTGGAGGCAGGGAAGAGTATAAGCCTACTGAAGATAGAGTTTATAAACCAGAAAAGGAAAGGGGGAAGCTGGCTAAGAAGATTCCTTAAGAGGTTTAAGGATGTGATAGATAAAATATTTAGAAGGGACAATAACCTCCACCTATTTGAGGGGGCTTTATGTTCAAAGAATTTTCAGACCCCATACATCAACTCATAAAGGCCTACGACTGTGAACTGAAGGTTATAGACAGTTTTCCCCTTCAGAGACTCAGGTTCATAAATCAGCTTGGCATAGCTTACCTGGTCTTTCCCTCTGCCCAGCACAGTCGGTTTGAACACTCCCTCGGAACTATGGAGCTCGCAGGGCGCATATTTGAAAGTCTGGGGCTCAGGGACAAAAGGCTATATCAGCTTGTCAGGCTTGCCGGTCTCCTGCATGACGTGGGGCACACGCCCTTTTCCCATACAACAGAGGTCCTTCTTGGAGACAAAAGCCATGAGTCCATAGGGGAAAGGGTGGTCTATGAGGAGGGAATACTGGATACACTCAGAAATTGTGGATATTCTTATGAAGATATAGAGCTTATTGTAGAGCTTGCCTTTAAGAAAGGAGGAAATCTGCCAAAGATAATCACCGGAGAGTTTGGGGCAGACAGAATGGATTATCTCAGAAGAGATGCCTACTTCTGCGGGACTTCATACGGCTTTTTTGACTACAGCAGGCTTTTAGAAAATATGGTGCTGGTGGATGGCAGAAAATGTGTTCACATAAGCGCCCTAAGGTCTCTGGAGAGTTTTATACTTGGAAGGTATTTTATGTATTCCCAGGTCTACTTTCACAAGGTGGTGCGTATACTCAACATACACTTAGAGGAGGTGGTGCAGGACTTTCTGGAAAGGGGGCTTTTGAGCCGGGAGGATTTTTACAGGAAAACTGACCAGCACATTCTCCATTTGATGATAGACAGACAGGGAGAGGAAAAGGTGAGGAGGGTGCTGGGAAGGGAGCATTTCAGGCAGGTCTTTTCCACTTCATCAAAGGGTATGTTTGAATTTGTCAGAGATAGAATTCTTGAGAAGTATGAGGAAAGCCTTTTCAGGTTTGACCGCGTGAGCAAAAGGGTGCTGGATGAGGACATACCTATATGGGACGGGCATGACATGCTCAGCCTGAAGGAGGAGTCTTATCTTGTGGCCTCCCTCAGGGATATAGAGGTTTACAGGATATACGCACATCCCGAGCACAGGGACGAGGTAAGGGAATATGTTCGCAAGGTATCTAAGTAATTCACGCCTGACCACCATAATGCTGGTTCGTCTCACTACCCTTGTAGGTATACTTTCCCTGTGGAATGTATCAGAGCCATTTTACCTTTTTGTTTTCTCACTCCTGTATCTTCTCGGTGTTCCCATGGACATAAAGGGTGTGTATCCTGTAAGAAGGCTTTTCCTGAACTTTCTTGGTATAGCTCTCAGCCTTTATTTCCTCTCTTCTCTCAGCCTTGAGGACCTTCTCAGACCCTTTTCCCACGTGGTTCTTCTGCTTATCTCCATAAAAAGTCTGGAGGAGAAAAAGCCAAGAGACCTGTATCAGATGCTTCTTCTCAGCCTTTTTGCAGTGTCCATATCCACAGCCTACAACCTGAGCCTGAGTTTCCTTCTTGTCTTTCTTCTCCATAGCCTTCTCGGTGTTTCTTCTCTTATCTTCCTCAACCTCTACAGAACTGCTGGAGAGAAAAGGTTTGACCTTAATATTTACAGGTATTTTGTCGTATCAGGAGTATCCCTTTTCTTTATGGTCGCCCTTTTCACCCTCCCCTTCTTCTTTCTGCTTCCGAGAACTCAGGCTCCTCTTTTTGACCTTTTCTCCAGAGGCAGTGGTCTCAAAACTGGTCTTGCCGAGAGCGTAAGCCTCGGGAAGGTAGGGGAGATACAGGAGGACAACACAGTTGTCCTGAGGGCATACGGGCTCCCTCAGCACATGAAGGAGCCCTACTGGAGAGCTGTGGTCTTTGGGAGTTATGTCAAAGGCACATGGCTGAGGGTAAAGGAAGAGGCCTTTCAAATGCCTGCAGGAGGCGGAAACCTCCTTTACACCCTAGTGCTTGAACCCTCTTTTGACAACATGATACCAGCCCTTGATTATCCCTACAGAGTTCTCAGCGTAGAGGGTATGTCTTCCAACGCCTACATGACAACAGGAAACACCCTGCGCCTTGACAGGGAGATAAACAGAGCTATAAGGGTAAAGGTAAGTTCCTCAAACAGCCTATATCTTGAGGAAGACCCCGGGGATTACCTGCAGGTGCCTCAGGATGTGAGCCCCAATCTGAAAAGGCTGGCAGAAGACTTGTCCAGAGATACGAAGAGCGACGCTGAAAAACTCAGAAGGGTAGTGGAGCATTTTTCAAAAGGCTACCAGTACAGCCTCAAGCTTGAAAAGTATGAGGGCGACCCACTTGACTACTTCCTCTTCGTATCAAGGAAGGGGAACTGCGAATACTATGCCAGTGCAACTGCACTACTCCTGAGGCTTATGGGAGTTCCTGCAAGGGTTGTGGGGGGCTACAGAGGTGCACTGTGGAACCAGTATGGAGGTTATCACATAGTGACAAACTCCATGGCACACGTGTGGGTTGAGGCTTATGTAAACGGAAGATGGCTGAGGGTGGACACAACACCCTCTTATACCTCACCCGCAGTCAGAAAAATCTCATCCCTTGCCCTCATAAGGGATTCCATAGTGAGCTTCTGGTATTCAAACATAGTGGGCTATTCCTCACAGAAACAGATAAGGCTTTTCAAAGGCATAGGAGAAGGCATAAAGGCAGAGTTCAGCATAAGCAACCTCAGAAAAAGGTTCTTTGAGTTAACTCAGCTTATCTTTCTGGCTCTTACCTTCTATCTTGCCTTCTACCTCTTTCAGAGGTCCAAGAAAACGCCTGAAAACCTTTATCGCAGAACAAGGGAACTTCTTCACAGAGAGGGAATAGTGGGGGAAGATGCTCTACCCGAAGATATCATATCCGCCTGCAGAGATACAGAGTTGCACAGGTATGTGAAGTTCATAATCTCCATCTACCAGAGGCACAGATATTCTCCCTACAGGGTTTATCCCGATGAGATAGAGGAAGGCTACAGGACCCTGAAAAGGCTGAAAGAACTCATCCGTAATTCTCGTCACTCCTGACCTTTATGACCGTGTGCACGTTCCCTCTTGGGTTGAAATCCCCAATAACCTCAAGAAATCTGGGTTTGAGAGTTTCCTGAAGGGCTGTGTATATTTCATTGGTCGCCTGCTCATGGGAGATGTAGCGGTTTCTGAACTTGTTGAGCCAGAGCTTTAGAGACCTGAGCTCCACGATGTATTTATCCGGTATGTATCTTATCCTTATGGTGGCATAGTCGGGATAACCTGAGCGTGGGCAGAGGCATGAGAATTCAGGGAAGGTTATTTCAATCATGTAGTTCCTTTCAGGCGTAGGGTTTTCCCAGGGTTCAAGCTGGGCCTCTTCTATGGCAATCTCTCCGTATTTTCTCTCCATAGGCTTCTATTTTAGGCTCTGTATGAAATAAATTCAATCCTCTAAGGGCACATGAGTAGAACATAAACCCCATCAAACTCTCTTCCTTTTAACACGGGTCTGCACTGACTGAGCTCATCCATGTATTTTTCCCTTGTTATTACCATCCCCCTTGCCTGCAGTGGCTCTTCCAGCCCTTTTATGCACTTACCCGAGTAAAAAACAAGGGCAGAATCCTCAGCCCTGTAAAAGTGGAGAAGACCATGGTAGGACTTAAGCACCGGATAGGCTTTTGGTGCGAACCTTTCCCTTTCGTAGAGATAGAGGGGTGGCATGAGAAGAAGCAGGGCTACGAGGGACAGTCCTGTTATAACCTTCATGTATCTTTCGCTTACCACATGAGCCAGCATGATTGCAAGGGGCGGGTAGGAAAGAAGTATGTAGTGATGAAGCTTGTTTCTGGCAAGGCTGAAAAACACCAGGACGAAGGAAAACCAGAGCAGAAGGGGGATCCAATCTCTCCTGAAGCTTTTTATAAGTTTTGGATACAGGGGTATATACCAGAGGGTTGCCACCGCAATAACAACAAGATAGTAGTAGAAGGGTGCGGGATGCGTTGACCTCTGCCCCGTGTATCTCATAAAGTTTTCGTATACAAAAAATCTGTAGAAATACTCGTATCCATGCTGGGCAACCATGAAAACATACCAGGAGGAACCAAGCAGGAGAAAGATGGCTACGCCAACTGGACTGAGAAAGTTGAAACTTCTTCTCCAGAGAAAGTATATGCCCAGGGCAAGCACTACCCCCACAGGACCCTTTGTAAGGAAGGCAAGGGCAAGGGCAATCCATCCCAGAGTGAACCTTCTCTTCAAGAAGGCATAGAGCCCTTGCATGGCAAAGAAGGTGTTGAGCATCTCTGGCACAAAGGCCCTTGACTCAAGCCACATGTGAGGGAAGGTAGCAAGAATAAGGGCACTTTTGAGGGCTATGTCTCTTGAAAAGAACTCAAGAGCTATCCTGTAAGTAAGGAATACAACACCAATCGCAGAAAGACCTGAGACCAGCCTTGCAGAAAACTCATTAAGGCCAAAAAGGTATGAGCTAAGAATCGCCATCCAGTAGAGCATAGGTGGTTTTTCAAAGCGGGGCTGGCAGTTATACATGGGGGACAGAAGGTCTCCACTTTTCAGCATATTCTGGACTGCATCTGCATTTCTTCCTTCGTCAATAGAAGTAAAAGAGAGTATCCAGTTTCCTACTATGAAAAATACGAGCGAAAGGATTAAAACATGACGCAAACCATAAGGAAACATAAGGCACCTATGGACCAGCCAGCGAGCACGTCCAGTGGAAAGTGAGCACCCATGTAGACCCTGCCATAACCCACAAGAAGAGGGTAGGCAAACAGAAGGGGCTTTAACAGAAGGGGTGAACCCTTCAGGAGACAGAGGGCTACGGTTATGGACATGGCCGAGTCCCCTGAGGGAAAAGATTTCAGCCTGAGCTTTTCAAGGAGGTATACATCTTCAAGAACCGCAGAGGGCCTCTTTGCCCTTACCGTATACTTGAGAGCCTTGACTATAAGAGCCTGAAGGAGCATGGCAAGGACATACTTCATAAACCTCGGGTCTCCAAGAATAAAAAGAAAAAGACCCACGGAAGCACCAAACCAGCCCTTACCGAGAAGGTAAAAGTATCTGTAAAAAACATCTAATAGTGGATGTCTGCTGTGGTTTATGATGTAGAAAAGCTGGTGATTGAAAGGGACCTTCTCTATGTTTATCATGTGTATCTGTAGACTATCCTGCCCCTTTGGACCTCTTCTGGCACAAGAACCACCTTCTGGTCGCTCATGAAGGAAACAAAGCCCTCTATGAGCCCTGCAAAGAAGTAGACCACAGGAGAATTGATAAGGTCCTCGCCCACAATTGCATCTGTGAATATATCCTCCTCTGCGATAACTCTTCCCTCCTCTTTTCTCAAAGATTTTGAAAACCCAAGGTCTTCAAGTATTACACATGCGCGTCTCAGAGCCTCCTCCTTTGGCAGGTTCTCTGGAAAGTGTCCTATAAGACTTTCCAGTAGCTTTGGTCCTGCCTGTTTGCCCGCATCACGCATCACAGCCTTTGCACCTTTATCTCCAATAAGATTTTTTACACCCTCCGCCATATTGACTATGGCAAGAAGAAGAATATCTGCATCAATCATTCCTTTACCCTCCTCTATTAATTGTAGCATGCTCCCTCTTTTTCTGTAGATTAGGGGTGCTTATAAAAGCTATAAGCTTTGCTTAACCTACAGACTCGTAAATTCTTCCCCTGAACTTTGCACCCAGAGAAAGAGCAAGTTCTTCTGTTTTTTTCATATCTACACCTTCATAATCTACAGCGGTGGCTATCACCTCAAAGCCCTCCATTACTGCGGTTTTTATAAAGTCTATCACCTTTTCAAAGGCGTCAGGCTGTGCTGGTTTGCAGACCCTGTCGTAGGTTTCCCTGTCGGGTGCATTCAGACTCACAGACCATACATCTACAAGACCTTTAAGCTCTTTGAGCTTTTCCTTCGGGAGGAAGGTAAACATGAGACCATTGGTGTCAACCCTTACCCTTCCACCCCTTTCCTTTATCCATTTTGCTATCTCCTTAAGGGCGGAGAACCTTAGAGTTGGCTCCCCGTATCCGCAGAAGACAACTTCCTGGTATTTCTTGGGGTCTCCTATTTGCCTTATGACTTCTTCCACTGTGGGGTCCCTTGAGACCCAGACCCAGTAGCCCTTAACCATGAAGTTTCTCTCCCTCTCTCTCTGACAGAAGGTGCAGTGAAGATTGCACTTGTTGGTGAGGTTTATGTATAGCTTGTTGGTTATTACGTAGGTTATGGTCTCCTCCTGACCCTTGGTAGAAAGGTTAAAGAGGAGCTTTGCATTTTCTGAGGTCATCCTCTCCACGTCCTCTAAAGAGCAGTTAGGTATGAGCTGAGCCATGACCTCTGCGGTATAGCGAATATAGGGGGGCTTGTTGGGTCTTCCCCTCACTGGCTGGGGTGCAAGGAAGGGTGCATCTGTTTCTATGAGGATTCTTGTGGTAGGCGTCCTTTTTACAACCTCTCTCAGGTCCTGGGCGTTGGGGTAGGTAATTATGCCCGAATAGGAAATGTAGAAGCCAAGGTCCACGCAGGCTTTCATAAATTCATAGGAGCCAGTAAAACAGTGCATCACACCACCCACTTCGTAAGCCTTCTCCTCCTTCAGAATTCTCAGGGTTTCCTCCTCTGCATCCCTTGAGTGCACCACTATGGGAAGCCCAAGCTCTCTGGCTATGGCTATCTGCTTTCTGAAGATGTCTTCCTGCCTCTTTCTGTCAGAATAGTCCTTGTAGAAGTCAAGACCCATCTCTCCAAGGGCTTTTACCTTAGGATGTTTTTGAGCCAGCTCTCTGAGCCAGAGAAGGTCTTCATCCCTGACCTTATCCGCCTCATGTGGATGAAAGCCCACCGCACAGAAAACATGAGAGTGCTCCTCTGAGAGCCTCAGGGCATTCTTTATGGTTTTTCTGTCATAGCCCACCGTTATTAGATATTCAAGACCCCGGTCCTGAAGGGTCTCTTCAAGGTCATCTTTTTTTAAAAGGTCAAGATGGCAGTGGGTGTCTATCATGGCAAGAAAAAGATAAGGGGTAGGAAAATCCTTTCAATGGCGATTGTCATAGCCTGAAGTGCTCTTTTATCCTTTTGATTATACTTTCTGCGGTAAAGCCAAAGTACTCCATAAGCACATCACCCGGTGCGGATTTTCCAAAGGTTTCAAGCCCTATCACCAGTCCCTCCGTCCCCACATACCTGTGCCAGCAAAGGCCCCTTCCTGCCTCAACCGCCACCCTCCTTTTTATCTCTGGCGGTAGAAGGGCCTTTTTATAGTCCTCTTCCTGCTCCTCAAAAACCTCAAAACTTGCCATGTTAATAACCCTGACCTTAAGACCTTCCTGCTGGAGCATTTCGCCTGCCTTTAGGGCCGGATGCACCTCTGAGCCGCTTGCAAGGATTATGAGCTCTGGAAACCCATCGCAATCAAGAAGCGTGTAGGCACCCCTCCTTATGCCTTCAGCGGGTGGATACTTTGCCCTGTCTATGAGAGGCAATTTCTGCCTTGTGAGTATGAGGGCTGTTGGTCCTTCCTTTCTCTGTATAGCCATGTCCCAGGCTATGGCCGTCTCCTCTGCATCCGCAGGCCTTATAACTCTGAGGTTTGGAATCAGCCTCAGGGAGCTCAGATGCTCCACTGGCTGGTGAGTGGGTCCGTCCTCACCAAGTCCTATAGAGTCGTGGGTAAAAACATACACCACCTGAAGGCCTGCCATACTGGCCAGCCTTATGGAGGGCCTCATGTAGTCAGAAAAGACGAGAAAGGTTCCACCATAAGGAATTATGCCCCCATGGTATGCCATGCCGTTCAGGATTGTGCCCATTCCATGCTCTCTCACGCCAAAGTGGATGTTTCTTCCAGTGGGGTTTTCCCCAGAAAAATCGCCCATACCATGCAGGTATGTGTTGTTGGACTCAGAAAGGTCTGCAGAGCCCCCAAAGAGGGTGGGTAGATGGGGAGCTATGGCGTTTAGCACCTTCCCACTTGCCTGACGGGTGGCCATAGGTTCGGTAAAGACCGGAATGTGCTTTCTGTATTCCTCGCCCCAGTCTTTTTTGAAGGCTTTCAGAAGAAGCTCTGCCTCCTGAGGATACTTCTCCCTGTAGGCTTCAAAAAGCCTGTTCCATTCTTCTTCCAGCTCTCTACCCTTCCTTATCCTCTCTTCTCTATATGCCAGTGCCTCCTCCGGCACATAAAACTCTTCTTCTGGCCAGCCAAAATTTCTCTTTGTCTGAAGAGCATTTTCTCTTCCAAGGGGTGCACCGTGAACGCTGGCATCATCCTGCTTTGGTGAGCCATAGCCCAGATGCGTTCTCACCGATATGAAGGAGGGCCTTTCCTTCTGCCTTAGGGCATTCTCTATTGCCTTTTCTATATGCTGCAAGTTGTAGCCATCCTCTATGTGCTGAACATACCAGCCAAAGGCCTCAAACCTCTTGCAAACATCCTCTGACCAGGCAAGGGATGTGGGCCCATCTATGGAGACTCCGTTGTTGTCGTATATTACCACAAGCTTATTTAGCCTCCAGTGAGCTGCCAGCTCCCCAACTTCGCAGGAAACCCCCTCCATCAGGTCCCCATCGCTCACCAGTGCAAAAGTGTAGTGGTCAATTACAGGAAACCCTTCCCTGTTAAAGAGGGATGAAAGATACTTTTCCGCAAGAGCCATGCCAACCGCGTTTCCTATACCCTGGCCCAGGGGTCCTGTGGTTGCCTCCACACCGGGGGTCAGAAAGTTTTCAGGGTGTCCGGGCGTTCTGCTACCGAGCTGTCTGAAGCCTCTGAGGTCTTCAAGGCTGAGGTCATAGCCCATCACAAAAAGAAGAGAATAGAGCATGGCGCTGGCATGACCTGCAGAGAGCACAAAGCGGTCTCTGTTTATCCAGCCCGGGTTTTCTGGGTTAAAGCGCAGAAAGCGGTCAAATATAAGATATGCTATATGGCTTGCTCCCAGGGGCATACCCGGATGCCCTGACTTTGCCCTCTCTACCTGGTCAACGCTCAGAAATCTTATGGTGTTTATAAGAAGCTCGTCCCTATTCATGCCCTGACAAGCTCCTCCCTTAGTTCCTTTGCGGTCTCCACCATGTTTTTCAGTGAAGGAATAACCTCTTCCCATCTTCTGGTCTTTAGGCCGCAGTCGGGGTTTACCCAGAGGAGTTCCACAGGAAGCACCCTCATGGACCTTTCAAGAACAGCTTTGATTTGCTCCTTTGTGGGGATAGCCGGTGAGTGTATGTCGTATACACCTATGCCTATCTGTCTGTCCCATCCTCTGAAGTTTTCAAAGGCGGATATTATCTCTCCCTTGCTGCGAGAAGCCTCTATGGATATGACATCAAAGTCCATCTGGTAGATGTAATGGAGAACTTCATTGAACTCACTGTAGCACATATGGGTGTGTATCTGAGTTTCTGGCCTTGCCTTTGAGCATAGCCTGAAGGCCTTTACCGCCCAGTCAAAATACTCTGGCCAGTCCCTTCTCTTGAGAGGCGCTCCCTCTCTGAAAGCCGGTTCATCAATCTGAATCACCTTTATGCCAGCCTGCTCAAGGTCTCTCACTTCCTCAAGAAGGGCAAGAGCAATCTGGTAGGCTATCTCCCTTTTTGGGATGTCTTCCCTGTAGTAGCTCCAATTGAGGATGGTGACAGGTCCAGTGAGCATGCCCTTGACGGGCTTTTCTGTCAGGGACTGGGCATAGGCAATCTCCTCCACTGTCATGGGCTCTGGTCTGTGCACATCGCCGTATATGATGGGCGGCCTGTAAACCCTTGAGCCGTAGGAGAGCACCCAGCCATGTTTTGTGGTGGCAATGCCTTCCAGCTTCTGGGCAAAGAACTCCACCATGTCTGTCCTTTCAAACTCGCCGTGAACCAACACATCAAGCCCAATTTCTTCCTGAACCTTTATAAGGTCTTCTATCTGCTTTCTGATAAATTCCCTGTATTCCTCCTCCGTAATCTTTCCGGAGGTGTATGCAGTCCTCGTTTTTCTTACCTCCTCCGTCTGTGGAAAGGAGCCTATGGTGGTGGTAGGAAGGAGAGGAAGCCTGAGAATATCCTGCTGAAGCCTTATCCTCTCCGCATATGGCATTTCCCTCTCAAAGTCCTTATGGGTAAGACGTGCTACCCTTTTTCTTACCTCCTCCCTTATGCCAAAGGCCTGGAGGGCAAGCCTTTCTGATTCTTCCACTTCCCTAAGAGCCTCCTCCTTCCCTTCAAAGGCCTCTCTGAGAACTTTCAGCTCTCTGAGCTTTTCCCTTGCAAAGGAAAGTCTTTCCCTGAGACCCTCTGGAAGGGCATCTTCGGGAGCTACGCTCACAGGAAGGTGGAAAAGGGGGCAGGAATTGGAGATTATAAGGTCTTCTGCGTATTTTGAAAGTTCCTCTACAAGCCCTAACTTTTCTCTGAGGTTTGCCCTCCATACGTTCCTTCCGTTTATTATGCCCGCTATGAGTGCCTTACCTTTGGGAAAGCCCTCCCTTCTGAGGTTCTGGAGGTTTTCTCCGTTGGAAACAAGGTCAAGCCCAAGGGCTTTTACTGGCAGGTCCACAAACCTTCTGTAATCTGAAAGGCTATCGTAATAGGTAAGCACATATACATCAAGATGCTTGCTCAGACATCCGTAAGTTTCGTGCACCAGCTCCCACTCCCATCCTTCCATCTCAAGACACAGGGCTGGGTCTTCCATGAGCACCGCCTGAGCACCAGCACCTTTCAGGCTCTTTAAAAGCTCCTCGTATACGGGGAAGACTGCATTCAAGTATTCTTCAAAGTCCTTCTGGCTTTCCAGTTTTGAAAGCTCGTAGAGGGGTAGTTGGGAGGTGGAGGATTTTTTGAGGACCTTTGAGAGCTTGAGGAAGGTGAAGGGAGCTACAAGCTTTGGAAGGGGGCTGTATCCTCTGTTTTTAAAATGGCTGAACTCCTCAAGTGGTATGTTTTTCAAAAGCCTGAAACTTTTGCTCTCGAGCTCTGGAACAAGGTAGTGGTAGTTGGTGTTGAAGTATTTGGTCATCTCAAGAGCCTGACCCCCCCTTGCCATCTGGAAGTAAGTCTCGAGCCCTCTGTAATCTCCAAACCTCTTGGGAACCGCACCCAGCGTTATTGCCGTATCAAGCACAAAGTCGTAATAAGAGAGCTCTCCAGAGGGGAAAAGGTCCACATGGGAGCTGTAAAGCTCTGCCATCCAGTCCCTGAGAGAGTTCATACCATCTATGAAATCAGCTTCTGAAATCTTGCCCTTCCAGAAGTTCTCCAGAAGGCTCTTGAACTCCCTCTTCTCTCCCAGCTTTGGGAAACCATAGGCGAGGGTTTTCATGACAGGCACCTCCGAGAGTGTTAGGTTAATAAATTATAAGCTATCTCCTCTATCTGATTTACATCTGGATGTGAGCTGGGTTTTGCAAAGACAAAACCCTGAAGCAGTTCTACCTCAAGACTCATGAGATATTTCAACTCTTCAACCTTCTCAACACCTTCTGCGAGAACCTTTACTCCGGTTTCTCTGCACGCCTTTACCAGTCCACTGAGAATGGCCTGTTTAACCTGGTTTTTATGAATGTCTCTAATCAGGGATATGTCAAGCTTTGCTATGTCTGGATGTATCTCAGTCAGATGGTATAATCCAGAATACCCAGCCCCCACATCATCAAGGGCTACCTGCACCCCCTCAGCCTTGAGAAAATCTCTTATAAGCTTTATGCTGTGTATGTCCATCCCCTCGTATTCATCTATCTCAACCACAACCTTTGAGGGTTCAATACTCCTGCCCATAAGGCTTGTCATGAGTTCACCCACGTTTTCCAGCGGATTTTTCAGGAACTTGGGATGAAAATTCAGGAAAAGGTGGTAGGAAGATAGTGACCTGTTAATGTATTCAAGCAGAGCTCTTTCTCTGCAGAATTTATCTGCAATGTAGGAAATTCTATCGCTTACCTTGAAAAGTTTGTTTATTGGTATGGATAATCTGCATAGGGCTTCAAACCCATATACCCTCCTGCTTCTGGTATCTATGATTGGATGGAATTGCGTCTCACCCGTGTTCAGTATGCCCAACAGACTCTGAAAAAGGTATTCTTCAACAAACTCTTCGAGGGTGACTGACCTGAAACCTATCTCAATAAGGTCCTCTATTTTTGATATTTCATCTTTTTTTGCCACGTATATCTTCATTTTCCCTACAATCTCCCTGGGAAAATTATCTACCATGCTTATGAATTTTTCCCTGTCCATGTTCAGAACAAAAACATTTCCAGCACTTTTAAAGGGCACTTTCAGGGAAAAAAGCACCTGCTTTAGCTTGTCTGGGGAATCCTTCAGATATAGAACAATCATATCCCTTCCACGTCTGCCATGCAAAAGAAAAGCTTCTCCGGCATGCTATAATTTTAAAACATATGGAAAAGGTTCATGAAATAATACTGAGGCTTGAGAGGGTTTTCCCCAACAGGCTTGAGCTCCACTATTCAAACCCGCTTGAGCTCCTCGTAGCCGTCATACTTGCGGCGCAGGCAACAGACAAAAAGGTGAACGAGCTTACAGAAAGCCTCTTTAAAAAATACAGAAGCTGTGAAGATTATCTGAAGATCCCACTTGAAGAGCTTGAGAGGGACATAAGCTCCATAAACTACTACAGGAACAAGGCAAAGTTCATAAAGTCTGCATGCCAGAAAATAATGGAAGATTTTGGAGGGAAGGTGCCGGATACTATGGAAGCTCTCACGAGCCTTCCCGGTATTGGCAGGAAAAGCGCCAACATAATTTTATACAACGCCTTTGGTAAAAACGAGGGCATTGCAGTAGACACTCATGTGGCAAGAGTAAGCCAGAGGCTGGGCCTTACGCAGGAGAAAAAGCCAGAAAAGATAGAGGGAGACCTGATGAAGCAGATCCCAAAAGAGCACTGGGGAAAGTTCTCAAACCTACTCATACTCCTTGGAAGATACGTATGCACCGCCCAGAAGCCAAAACATCATGAATGTCCCCTCTATGACCTGTGTCCATCAAGGGAACTATGATAGGCGTAATAGGTGGAAGTGGGCTTTACAGGCTTGAGGGTGTGGAGGTTGTGGAAAGAGTAAGAATCAGGACGCCCTTTGGTGAGCCCTCTTCGGATGTGGTTATAGCTCGGATAGAGGGAAAAGAGCTGGCTTTCCTGTCCAGGCACGGGGAGGGACATGTATACCCACCGCACCTTGTGCCTTACAGGGCAAACCTCTGGGCTTTCAGAGAGCTTGGAATAAAAAGGGTTCTTGCCGTATCCGCAGTAGGTGCCATAAATAGAAGGTTCAAGCCCGGGGACTTTGTGCTCGTGGATGACCTTCTTGATTTTACAAAGGGTAGGAAAGATACCTACTACGAGGGGAAGTTTTCACTGCCAGTGAAGGGGGACGACAGGGTGGCAGAGCTTCTCAGCAAGGGCAAGGTGGTGCACATAGACGCAGGTCAGCTTTACTGTCCCCAGATGAGGTCGGTGCTTATGGAAACCCTTGAAGGGCTTAAACTTCCCTATCACCCCTCTGGCGTATACGCCTGCACGGAGGGACCAAGGTTTGAAACGCCGGCGGAGATAAGGGCTATAGAAAAGTTTGGGGGTGATGTGGTGGGTATGACGGGGTATCCTGAAGTGGTTCTTGCCCGCGAGCTTACCATGTGCTACGCGAGCCTTTGCGTGGTGGCAAACCCTGCGGCGGGCATAGCGGGCTACAGGCTCACCAGCGAGGAAGTCATAAGCCTGATGAAGAAGAGGGAAGAGGAAATTGGGAAATTAATTCTGGAGTTTATAGAAAGATTGCCTGAGGATAGAACCTGCGGTTGTGACCGAATACTGGAAGGTGCAGAGGTTTAGACCCTCACCTCCTGCAGGAATCTGCCAAACTCCTCAAGAAAGTTTCTCACCGCTGGGCTCTGTGGCCTGTCTTTGCTGTAAACCATGTAGAACTTTCTAACAGGCGTTTCCATACCTCTTACTTTCAGGACCCTGACCTCTGGGCTGTCAAGCCCCTTCAATACATGAGATGAAAGATAGGAAACAGCCCTTATACTTCTTAGCACTTCCAGTATAACCTCGTTTTTGTTCACAACAAGGACCACGTTAAGGTCCCTTACATCTACGCCCAGCGACCTGAGAAAGCTCTCCATAAACCTCCTCGTGCCAGAGGTCTCCTCTCTCAGGATGAAGGGCATACTTGTAAGCTCTTCAAGAGTAAGCCATTCTCCAACACCTCTGCCACCCACAAAAAGAATACTGTCCTCCCAAACTTCCCTTACTTCCATTCTCTGGTCATAATGGACAAAACCAGTAAAGCCAAGGTCAATCTCCCCAGATTCAACCTTTCTGAGCACTATTTCAGAGTCTTCCACCGTCAGGTCTATCTTGGTGCTGGGATTTTTGCTGATATACCTGCTTATAAACTCTGGCAGGAGATAGCTCCCCGGTATGGAGCTTGCGCCTATTTTTATGTAGCCCTTGTATGAGCCGGTTAGAAGTTTTATCTCCTCTATTACAGAGAGCTTTAGCTCAAGCAACTTTCTTGCGTAGGGATAGAGCATATGGGCGTTGCTGGTGGGAAGTAGTTTCCTGCCCTTTCTGTAAAAGAGCTTGAGACCTATGGACTTTTCAAGCTGATGCATGTGAAAGCTTATGGTGGACTGAGAGAGATGAAGACAGTTTGAGCTTTCAGAAAGGCTCCCCTTTTCATACACACAGCAGAAAAGTTCAAGCAGTCGCAGGTCCACATCGATGTTTTTCATGGTATTAGCTTAAGCATAATCCATCAGAGCTTCAATGAAGGTGGTCATAGGTTTTTGTTCACAGGTTGACCTTTTCTTCCACCACAAAGGGTTTGTCTTCCCTCGTTCTGTAGTATACCCTTACAAGAAGCTCTGCTATTACACCAGTGGATATGAGCTGGATGCCCGCAAGAGTAAAGAGCACGCTGAGAATGAGCAGGGGTCTCCTGCCTATGTCTTCCTGGAGAAAGAGCTTGATGAAAATAAGGTAGAGGAGCATAATCAGGCCAAGGCTCAGGAGAACAAAGCCAAAGGTCCCAAAAACATACATGGGCTTGTTTATGTATTCGTTGAGGAATTTAACCAGGAATATGTCCAGTAAAACCCTTATGGTTCTACCTATGCCATACTTTGACCTTCCGTAGATTCTGGGATGATGTCGGACTGGAATCTCCGTAATCTTTGCACCGAGCCTTTTTGTAAGGGCAGGCAGAAACCTGTGCATGTCTCCATAAAGCTCAAGCCTCTTTATTATTCCCGCTCTGTAAGCTTTCAATGTGCAGCCATAGTCATGAAGCTCAACTCCGGTGACCTTTGATATGACCCAGTTGGCTATGATGGAGGGAAGTCTTCTTGAAAGGAAGGGGTCTTTGCGGTCCTTTCTCCAACCGCTCACTATGTCATAGCCCTCTTCCAGCTTTCGCAGAAGCACTGGTATGTCTTCAGGGTCGTTCTGAAGGTCCGCATCCATGGTTATGACAACTTCACCGCTGGCGTGCTGAAAGCCAGCATACATGGCCGCTGTCTGACCATAGTTCTTCCTGAAGCGGATGAGTTTTACCTTCGGGTCTCTTTCTGCTATTTCCTTAAGTCTTTCCCAGGTGTGGTCTGCAGAACCATCATCCACAAAGATGACTTCGTATTCTCTTCCAAGGTTTTCAAGAACCTTTCTGAGCTTTTCATAAAGTATGGGGATGTTTTCCTCTTCATTGTAAGCAGGAATGACTACGGAAAGGTAAGGGTCCTTATAGCTCATACCTTCCCTCCGACCTCATAACTACTAGGAGGTTTCTGCCCTCTTTCTTCACTTCCTCCACCCTGTAGTCGTAGAAGTTTATCCTGTGCAGGTCTGAGAAGGTCAACTTCCATTCGGCCATGAATCGCAACACATAGGCATGATGTCTTGCTGGATTTTTAACTCTCATGTCTTTTCTGTAAAACTCAAAACTCAGAACAGACTCTGCGAAGCTAAAGTCAAAAAGGCTCATGTAGGTCTTGCCAAAAAAGGGGACCACATGCTTTCCACCAAAAAGTCTTTCAGAAAAATTTTTAAAATGCCCTTTCCAGAAGTCTATGAGCTTCCAGCCCTTATACAGGCTATTCCAGGATACAGGTGCAAAGGGCACACAGGCAGAGGGCTTTAAAAGACCATAAAGTGGTGTGAGCACCCATGAATTTTCCTCTATGTATTTAACTACCCCCGGAGGCAGGACCCACAACTCCAGACTTTCCCAGAAGGGGCCACCAAACCTCCTGTAGAGAGGTGCAAGAGAGCCATCTTTTACAAAGTCTTTCTCAATGGACCTTGCAAGGGGTTCAAACTCCTCAAGGCTGAACCTGCTCTTATCACAATTCTTAAAAGCCAGCCTCTTCTGAAGAGGGCTGTAAGGAAGGAGAAAAAGGAACATGTCTAAAATTATAAGGCATGAGGCTCAAAAAACATCTCGGTCAGCATCTTCTGGTAGCAAAGGGTGTGCTGGAACGAATAGCAGACTTCCTGCAGGTGGAAGAGGGGGATGTGGTGGTTGAAATAGGTCCGGGCACGGGTAATCTTACAAAGGAATTACTCAAAAAACCCCTCAAAGAGCTTCACCTTCTGGAGGTAGACCCCCAGATGGTAGGGATACTTGAAGGAAACATAAGGGACAGCAGGGTAATTATACACAGGGCGGATGCAACCCTTTTTGACCTCTGCTCTCTGGGAGAAAGGCTTAAGGTGACAGGAAACCTTCCTTACAATGTGGCAAGCCTGATACTGGAAAACACAGTCTTTCATCACGGGTGCATACCCCTGGCAGTATACATGCTACAGAAGGAAGTGGCTGAGAAGCTCCAGAAGGGCCCTTCCTGGCTCTCCACCTTTGTCCGAACCTTTTACAGAGTAGAGTATCTCATGAGCCTGCCAGGCAGGTTTTTTAGGCCACCTCCCAGAGTTCAGTCTGGACTCGTCAGGCTCCTGAGAAAGGAGACCATCCCGGAGATTGACCTGAGAGACTACAAGAAATTTCTTACAGGGCTTTACTCCATGAGAAGGAAGGCACTCAAGAACAAACTTCCAGAGGAACTTCTCTTTCAGACAGGTATTGACCCCATGCGTAGAGTGGACTCTCTACAGCCAGATGAAGTTTTTATGCTTTATAATATCCAGAAAAAACCAAGAGGTGAAAGACCATGATGGACACCTTCTTCATGGAAAGAGACCCATATGCTCCCATAAGACACTGCTATCCCATAAGCAATGTGCTTTACCACGGCAAGAGTGAGTATCAGGAGATAATGGTGGTGGAGTCACCCCACTTTGGAAGAATCCTTGTCCTTGACGGCGTAGCTCAGTGCGATGAACGCTATGAGTTCATATACCACGAGTTTATGGCGCATGTCCCCCTCTACGCACACCCAAACCCCGAGAACGTTCTTATAATAGGTGGTGGGGATGGTGGAGTTCTCAGAGAGGTGCTCAAGCATCCAGAAGTCAAGAGGGCAGTGCTGGTAGACATAGACAGGGAGGTTATAGAAGTATCCAAAAGGTTTCTTCCCACAATGGCAGGTGCCTTTGAAGACCCGAGGGCGATAGTGCTGAACGAGGACGGCTACAGATACATACAGGACTATGAATCTGAGTTTGATGTGATAATAGTGGACTCTACAGACCCGGTGGGCTTCGCCCATGTGCTTACAACGGAGGAGTTTTTCAAGTATGTATACAGAGCTCTCAAGGAGGATGGTATTTACGTGGGTCAGACAGAGTCCATACACTACCACATTGAGATAGTAAGGAGAATACAGAAGGCGCTGAAAAAGGTTTTTCCCGTGGTAGACCTATATACGGCGGTAATACCGGGCTACGCAGGCTACTGGTGGACCATGTCCATAGGTTCAAAAAAGCATCCTGTAAGGGAGCCCTCAAGGGAAGTAAAAGTTCATACAAAGCTTTATTCTGCAGACATGCACAGGTATGCCTTTTTGCCTGAAAGTTTTTACAGCAGGCTCATATCAGGCGAGTATGTGTTTTAATACTTGCCGGTGATGTAGTCTGCTACGGTTTTCGCTGCTATGGAATGGGGCTTTACCACCGGCTTTAGTCCCTGTGCAAGCACGTAGCCAATGGCTTCTTTGAGTATGACGCTGGAGTTATGTTCTGGGTTGGGGTTTATGTCGAGGTGGACCTCAAAGGGTCTTTTGCCCACCACCTCCGATATTTCAAGGGCGAGGTAAACTGCCCTGCTCACCTCCTCCAGAAGCCTCTGTCTGAGAGACCTTATCCTGCTTACCCTGTCCACCCTCCAGAATATTTTTGCACCCCTGCAGGAATCTATGTGGACAACCACAACGGAGACAAAGACTGTGTAATTTTTCACCTGTCTTGAGTCACAACCTACGTAGACTGCAGTTTTTTCTGATGTCCTTTTTATGAACTCTTTTATCTCATCAACATCCCTTATCAGGGGCATGTAAATATTTTAGCTCTTATCCGGGTAGGGTTTGAAGTCCACATCCTTGTAGTATGTGGGACGGAAAAATATCCAGTGTTTGAGGTTTTCAGGAGTCTTTGAGTAGCAGATTTCGCACAGAAGCCCTTCCTCCACTAGCTTTGAGTTGTCATCGCAACAGTCAGTCAGGTTCCAGAACTCGTAGTTGTCATGGAATATGAGCCTGCTGCAGCCAAGGCACTCATATAGCCTGCAGTCCTTTGAGGAGAGAAACTCCTCAAGCTCCATGCCTTCTGGAAGCTCTTCCAGCTCAAAGACATTCTTTAAAAACTCCTTCTGCTTTGTGCTGAGCTCACCTACTTTCATGACACCTCACCTGAAAAGGGATACTTTCTCAAACACCCCTCTAACGTAATCCCAGTTCTGGGCTCTGAGCCCGTTGTATGCCTTCACCGCCATGACCCAGTTGCCAAACCTCTGGAAGTTCTCGTATAGTATCCTTGCACCGAGCTCTATGTTGGTCTCTACGTCAAAGAGCTGGTCGGGGTCTGTGATACCGTATTCTTTCATGAGCCTTAAGTTGTGCTGGTAGTTTACCTGCATAAGACCTCTGTCCTCTGTGCCATCCCTGTTTCTGTTGTAGGCGCTAGGGTTGAAGTTGCTCTCTTGCTTTATTATGGCAAGGATTAGCTCTTCTGGGATGTTATACTTCTGGGAGACCTCCTCCACCTTTGCCCTTATTCTGGCATCCACGGGAAGGCTCTCTTTTTTGATAAGCTCCTGCTGTTTTTCTATGGCTGAGCTGAGGTAGGAAATAAAGTCTTGTCCAGACCTTATGTGCTCTGCCCTTGTGGTCTTAAGCTCTAACCTCCATCCTTCTATTCTCATGCTTCCTTTCCTTGCATTCAGAACATATGCCGAAAATCTCAAGCCTGTGATTGATGGGCGTAAAGTTGTGTTCTTCACATACCCTGTCCTGAAGCTCCTCAATCTCTTCCCTGTAGAACTCTATTATCTTTCCACACTCAACGCATATGAGATGTTCATGGTGTGGCTTGCCTGCCACAAACTCGTAGATGGTTCTGTTGCCCAGCTTTATAACTTCCCTTATGGCTCCAAACTCCTGAAGAAGTCTGACTGTTCTGTAGACGGTGGACCTGCTGGCAATGGACCTGTCCTGGTTGGCAATCCAGCGCACAAGCTCTTCTATCTCAAAGTGGGGACCATAGCTGGCTATCTTGTCTATTATCTCAAACCTCCCTTTTGTTATCTTATGACCACTCTGTCTCAGAAACTGCTCAAACTTCTGCTTTAACTCTTCAAGCTGCATGGCATATAATATAAGCTAACTGAATATCATTTGCAACAGGAGGAAAGGATGAAAAAGCCAGAGCTTACCCTCTATCTTGTTACCGACGACAAGTTCTTTCAGGACAGAGACCTTGTGTCCACTATAGAGTCTGCCATAAGGGGAGGTATCACCGCCCTTCAATACAGGTTCAAAAACAAGCCTGCAAGGCAGATGTACGAGGAGCTTCTTGTCCTGAGAGAGCTCACAAAAAGATACAATGTTGACCTTGTAGTCAACGACAGGGTTGACCTTGCCCTTGCGGTGGAGGCGGATGGGGTGCATGTGGGTCAGCAGGACCTTCCACCCGATGTGGTCAGAAAGCTCGTGGGAGACAGGATGTATATAGGATACTCTGTCAATTCTGTGGACAAGCTGAGGGAGGTGGAGCACCTTCCCATAGACTACATAGGCTTTGGCTCCGTTTACGAGACTACCACAAAGGAAAACTACAGGCTGGTTGGGCTTGAGGGACTGCGTCAGGCAGTAAAGCTCACCTCCAAGCCCGTAGTTGCCATAGGAGGCATAACCCACTACAGGGTAGCGGAGGTGCTTTCTGCAGGTGCAAAGGGCATTGCGGTGGTCTCTGCGATCCTCGGTTTTGAGGATGTGGAAAAAGCCACAAGAAGCCTTGTGGAGGCAATGAAAGGCTACTACAGGAAGTCTCTTCATGAAGGTGCTTTATCTCCTTGACGGTTCAGCCTTTCTCTACAGGAGCTTTTTTGCCCTTCCTCTCCTTTCCACTAAGTCTGGCTTTCCAACCGGTGCCATATACGGCTTTATGAGAGCTGTTTTTGCCCTTCTGAAAACGGAAAAGCCTCTATACTTTGCCGTAGCCTTTGACTACCCAGCACCCACAAAAAGAGAAGAGTTTTACAGGGAATACAAGGCAAAAAGACCTGCCATGCCCGACCCCCTCAGAGTGCAGATACCCGTGATAAAGGAGCTCACAGGGCTTATGGGAATAAGAATATACGAAGTTGAAGGTTACGAGGCGGACGATATAATAGCCACTTTGTGCTGGTGGGCTCTTGAGAGGGATTTTTCAGCAAAGGTATATTCGCCTGACAAGGATATCCTTCAGCTCGTGAGTGAGAGGTTTGTGGTGATAAATCCCATAAGCGGTGAAGTCTTTGACAGGAAGAAGGTTATGGAAAAGTTTGGCGTCCCGCCTGAGAAACTGAGAGACTACCTTGCCCTTGTGGGCGACAAGGTGGACAACATAGAGGGAGTTAAGGGCATAGGTCCAAAGACCGCCATTAGGGTTCTTGAAAGGTATGGAAGCGTTGAGAATATTCTCAGAAACTGGGATGAGTTTTCTTCAGCCTTTCCTTATGCAAAGAAAGAAAGCCTTGAGCTGGCACTGAACCTGCTGGAGCTTCAGAAGGTGGAAGGGCTCGCCGTAGAGGAGGAGGACCTCATGCTGAGAAAGCCAGATTACGAGGCTCTCAGAAGAAGGCTTGAAGAGCTTGAAATGAAAAGCCTTATAAAGGAGCTGGAAAACCTTTCAAAGGTTCAGGTGCAGAAGAGCCTCTTTTAGAAGCTCTGGTTGAACCTCTCGTATATGGCGTCAAGAGACCTTATGAGATTTGAATAAACCTCGTGAGCTCTGTGAGTCTGAATAAGCTGAGCCATCTCAAGGATGGGGCTGGCGTTGGAGAGCTCAAGAAAGCCCTGCCTGAGCCCGAAGCCCTGAGCGGGCTGAGCCTGACCGGTAAAGAGGTCTCTTCCTGCCTTCTGGGGGTTCTGGAGGTCAAAGATACCCAGCGTGGCAACCTGCTGACCGTTCACAAAAACGGAGCCATCCACACCAAAGGTAGGCTGACCTTCCAGCCTTATCTCGTTGAGATTGCTGTCCAATACCCTGTAGCCCAGCTCGTTCACAAGAAAGCCCTCACTGTCCAACCTGAGGTTTCCCTTTCTGGTGTAAAACACCTCCTGACCCCTTCTCACTGCAAAAAAGCCCCTTCCTTCTATGGCAAGGTCAAGGGGATTGCCCGTCTGCCTTATGGCACCCTGAGAGAGGTCTGTAAAGACCCTTTCTACTACCGGGTAGAGGAAGTTGTTGGTAGGGTTCTGAGGGTCTGTGTCCTGAATCCTCTGACCGCCAGGGGTTTCCCACAGGCTGGCAAGAAGAAGGTCTCTTTTGAAGGCTGGAGTGTCTGCGTTGGCAAGGTTGTTGGTAATAACATCCAGCTTTCTCTGCTGAAGTAGCATCCCACTTGAGAGTATGTAGAGGGGCTGATATTCAATAGCCATCCCTTACCCTCTTCAGATAGATTTACCCTTAAGTTAGGTCTGAGCTCCTTCAGTGTCAAGAGCTTCATCTCCCAGCCTTGCGAGGATTTCCGCCCCGAGCTCTGCGGATGGAAAGGAAGTAGGGAGGAGCTCTCTTACTGGTCTCTTTTGAGGACATTGGGTAAGTCTAACACAGACAGCGTAATATCCCTTACGGTGGGCTTAAAACCCGAAAATGCACCTCAATTGAAACCGCATTTATAAAGGCTCGTCTATACCCCACCCCCTTCAAAAAGGGTTTCTTTGCCGAAGACCGGCGGTCGTGCAAATCTGAGCATGTTATTGTCAAATTCAAAACCTTGATAATCAAAGACCCAAAACCTGCAGCATCAAAGCATAAAAGCATCACAGCATCATGATACTCTGGCATCAGAACATCAGCCCACCCTATTCAGTTGCCAAAATGTCAAGGGGCTTTCTGCCCCTTATATGCACCCTAAATTATAGCACCTTCAAAGGTGTTTCAGCAATCTGCTTATCAGTGCAAGCACATAGCCTGTAAGTATTCCCAGTAAAAAGCTCAGCACTACAAGAAGTCCCAGAGACATCTCCGGAACCATGTAATAGATGCCCCTGTAGGCAGGAGTAAGCACAAGCACCACCTTCTGCTGGTTGAGGAACACAAGCATTCCAAGAAAACCTGCAAATAGGAAGAGCAGTATAAAGCCTAAGAGCATTTTCATGGCATGCCCTCCTCCCTTTTTGATACCTGCAGTCTTTTCATAAGCTCTTCCTTTGCAGTTCCGCCGTAGGTCTTTCTTCTGTCTGCTACCTTCTGGGGGTCAAGGAGCTCAAGGGCATCCTCCTCGTATAGCTCAGAAAAACTCTTTAGCTCCTCAAGGGTTAGCTCTTCCGGTCTTTTGCCCTTTTCAAGAAGGTATGCGGTAATGGAGCCTGCTATTGCGTGTGCCTGACGGAAGGGAAGTCCCTTATGCACCAGGTAGTTGGCAAGGTCTGTCATGAGGGTAAAGCCTCCGCTTGCTTCTCTCATACGGTCCGCTCTTATGCTCATGCCTTCCAGCACAAGTCTCATGCCCTCAAGGCAGTCCTTAATGGTTTTCAGGCTGTCAAATAGAGGCTCTTTGTCCTCCTGCAGGTCTCTGTTGTATGCCATTGGTAGCCCTTTCAGCACAGTCAGAAGGCTCATCAGATTTCCGTAAAGCCTTCCCGTCTTTCCTCTTATGAGTTCAAGCACGTCGGGATTTTTCTTCTGAGGCATTATGGAGCTTCCTGTGCAGAGCCTGTCGGGCAGATCTATAAAGCCAAACTCTTCTGTGGACCACAGAATGAGGTCTTCTGAGAGTCTTGACAGGTGCATGCCACAGACAGCACAGGCATAAAGCACATCCAGAATAAAGTCCCTGTCAGCAGTCGCCTGCATGGAGTTTCTGCAGACTCTGCCAAAGCCCAAAAGCTCCGCCGTGTAGAACCTGTCGAGGGGAAAGTCAACCCCGGCAACGGCGCCAGAACCAAGTGGAAGGCAATCTGCAGACCTGTAGGCATTCATAAACCTGCTCTCATCCACAAGGAAGATTTCCCTGTATGCCAGAAAGTAGTGGGCAAGCCTTATGGGCTGAGCTCTCTGAAGGTGTGTGTAAGAGGGCATTATTATATCAAGGCTGTTTTCTGCAAGCTTTATGAGCTCTCTTCTGAGAGCTCTGAGAGCCTCTATCACCTCAAGGAGTCTGTCTTTTATGTATAGCCTCTCATCGGTTGCCACCTGGTCGTTCCTGCTCCTGGCTGTGTGTAGCTTTCCTCCCACATCCCCCAGTCTCCTTATGAGCTCTGCCTCTATGTTCATGTGCACGTCCTCAAGCTCATCTCTGAAGACAAACCTGCCCTGCAGTATGTCTTCCTCTATGCTCTGAAGACCTTCAAGGAGCTTTTTTGCCTCATCTTCTGAGAGCACGCCTGCCCTCTGCAGGGTTTTCACGTGAGCCTTGCTCTGGCGGATGTCCCAGAGGGCAAGCTCCCTGTCAAAACTTACCGACTGGGTAAACCTCTCCACAAACTCTTCTGTCTTTTCTCTGAAGCGTCCTTCCCAGGGCTTTTGCATGGGAAAATTATAAGCCCAACCTCCTGAGGAACAAAAGCCCTCTGGCGGTTATAAAAAGCACCGGCAGTTCAATCAAAGGTCCGATGACGAGGGCAAGCGCCACCAGTGGCTCATCCTCAAAGGCTGTCAGGGCTATGGCTAAGGCTATGGGCGAGTTTCTTGCCATGAGGGTAAAGGTGAGGCTTGCAGTATCCCTGTAGCTTTTGAGAAAAAGCCTTCCCAGCAACATGCCCGACAAAAAGGCAAAAAGGAAGAAGAAGAATAGCGGTGGGAGCATTTTGAGAAAGAGGAGAGGGTTTGCCTTTATGGCTTCTCCCTGAGAGGCAAACATGGCTGTTATGGCAAGAGCGAGAAAGAGAGTCTGACCTTTTTCTAAGAGGGATAGCTTGCCTGCAAGACCTGTCCTTCTGAGAATCTGTGTCAGCAGGAGGGGTATGAGGATGACTATTACTATTCCCCTGAGTATGCTCCACATATCAACAGAACCCTCCTCTGCAAAGAAAAGCTCAAGGTAGACGGGCAAAAGAGCTACCTGAAGCAGGAAGTTTACGGGGAGGATTGACAGGCTCAGAGGCAGATTCCCCCCGGCCATGGCGGTAAACACCAGATACCAGTCAGTGCAGGGAGTCACCAGTAGCATGAGAAAGCCTATCCACAGGGCGGGCTCCTCCCGCAAAAAGAAAAGCCCCAGAAGATACGCCACCGCAGGTGTCGCCAAAAAGTTGACCGCAAGGCTCAGCAGAAAAAACCTGCCCCCTCTGTAGGCTCTGGAAATCTCTCCGATGGGGATATTCAGAAAAATGCCAAGGAGCATGAGAAAGAGAAAGGGCGTTATGAGATGCTCTGAAAGCCACCTTATGGTTTCAAACCTGCCAAGATAAATGCCCACAAAAATAGCAAGAAAGACACACAGACTCTGAAAACTTCCAGACACAAACATACTGGGCTAAAAGGTTAATCCAGTCATGCAAAGACCAACCTGACACATATCAGCAAAAAGGGGCCCTGTAGAGCCTAAAATTTACCATCAACTCACATAGGAGGCGAGCATGTGGCGTGTTGTATACACCGGACAGAGACCTCACTACGAAAACATAGCCCTTGACAGGATAATGCTTGACCTTATGGCGGAGGGGAAGATTCCTCCCACTGTAAGGTTTTTGCAGTTTAGGCCCGAGTGTGTGCTGGTGGGATTTCATCAGGCAGTGGAGCAAGAAGTCCGTCTTGAATACACGCAGAGGGAAGGCATTCAGGTGGGGAGAAGAATCACCGGAGGGGGTGCCATATACTTTGACGAGACCCAGATAGGCTGGGAGGTGATAGCCAGCACGGAGCACCTTAGAAGCCTGAGCTACGAAGAGCTGACAAGAAAAATATGCACCGGTGTCGCAAAGGGCCTTCAGAAGCTTGGCGTAAAGGCAGAGTTCAGACCAAGAAACGATATAGAGGTAGAAGGAAAAAAGATTTCAGGCACTGGCGGTGTCTTTGAAGGAAAGGCCTTTCTCTATCAGGGCACCGTGCTTATGGACTTTAACGTGGAGCGCATGCTAAAGTCTCTGCAGATTCCTGTGGAAAAGCTCACCTCCAAAGGCATAAAGTCCGCAGAGGACAGGGTAGAGTGGGTAAAGAGGGCTCTGGGCTATATGCCTCAGAAGGAAGAGGTCTTCAGGGCAATCCTTGAAGGCCTAAAGGAGGAGCTCCAGATAGATGCTCAGTGGGAGGAGCTCACTGAGGAGGAGCTCAGGCTCTTTGAAGAGAAGAAGGATTACTTCAGGAGCGACGAGTGGGTCTACCATGTGAAGAGGGCTCCCACCGACAGCGAGATGCTTTTTGGCATATACAGGTGTCCGGGTGGAACCTTCAGGGTTTCTGCCAAGGTGGACCTTCAGAGCAAGGTGCTACAGCAGGTAATAATAAACGGGGACTTCTTTGTCTGCCCTCAGAGGCTCATCTACGACCTTGAGGCCTATCTCAAGCATAGCCCCCTTGTGGATGTGGAAAAGAGAATAAGGGAGTTCTTCTCACAGAGAGATTGGGAAGGTCTGAACCTGAAGGTGGAAGACTTTGTGGAGGCAGTCCTCTTTCCCCTGCGCAAGGTGGAGGGCATAGAGCTGGGTATTGAAAAAAAAAGACTGAATAACATCATAGCCTCCATAGGTGGAGGACTTGTGGAAAACCTCCAGAAGGCAAAGGTGATGCTCCTGCCCTACTGTGCCAAGCCAAGATGGTGCGACTACAGGCATCTGGACGACTGCGGAGAGTGTGGGGGATGCACGGTGGGAGATGCCTACAGGCTTGCCTACCAGAAGGGCATGATACCCATAACCATAACCTCCTTTGAGCTACTCAGAGACACTCTCTTGTGGTGTGCTCAAAATGGATACACCTACATAGGACACTGCTGTTATGAGTTTTATGAAAAGAGATACGAAATATTTAGAAGGGCGTCGGAGGAGGGAGCAAAGGGCGTACTCTTTGACATTGTGGGAACCACCTGCTACAGCCTGGGCGTGGAGGAGGAAGAGAGGGCATACCACGGAGAGTTCACCGTAGAACTTGACCTTATAAAGGAAGACCTGTACAACAGCCTTTCTATAAAGGAAGATGCGGAGGAAAAGGAAAACAGAAGGGAGACAAGTTTTGGCTTTTCTCCTTACCTTGCGGACTTTAGGCCAGAATACTACAGAAAGCCTAAGGCGGTGCCGACACCTCAGGAAGATAGGACAAGGACCTCCATGCAGAGAGAGGTCTTCCTTGGAGAGGCAACCATAGGAGAAGAGGTTGTAGGCTATCGGGAAGCCTTTGATACCCTTGCCCGATGGCTAAAGGAATCTGAAAGACCTACCATAGTGCTGGGACCTCTGGTCTTCTGGGACTTTGGAGAGAAGGAGCTTCAGGAAAAGGCAAGGCTCCTCAGGGAACTTATTGAGAAGGTGGGAAGGTTCAACGTGAAAGTCCTGCCTGACTACAGACCAAAGCTAAAAAAATACGACCCTTCTGTAGAAATGGACCCTCCTAACCCGCACCATGCAGTGCTCCATGGCAGGCACGACCTTACGGTGCTTGTGGGAGTGCACTGCTACAGAACAGACTTTGTGATAAGACTTCTGAGAAAGTATACGGATACAAAGGTGGTTGCCCTCTGCGGGCTCTATGGACATCCTACCGCACACCTCTCAACGAGCTTTACGGATGCGGAAAAACTGGAAGATTTTACAAAACTCCTTTGAAATTTTTCCAGAGACCTGATTTGTGAGCTTCTCTCTCTGGCAACATTGCAAAAGAGAGAGGCATATATTACAAAACCCATGATAAGAATAATAGAACCAAGGTTTTCAGAAGAGGAGAAAAACATAGTTCTTGAGATACTCCAGAGTGGACAGATAACCAGAGGTAAGTGGACAGCCCTCTTTCAGGAGGAGTTTGCCAGATATCTGGGTGTAAAGCATGTCTTTACAGTATGCTCTGGAACAGTTGCCCTCTTTGTGGCACTAAAAGCTCTGGGGGTAGAAGGAGAGAGGGTGGTAGTGCCAGCCATGAGTTTTATGGCAACCATAGATGCGGTCTACCTCGCAGGTGGCGTGCCTGTGGTGGTGGACGTGGACCAGCACTACACTATGGACCCAAACCAGCTTGAGGATGCGGTAAAGAGATACAGACCAAAGGTGGTAGTGCCCGTGCACCTTTATGGGCAGACCGCAGACATGGACGCCATAATGCAGCTCTCAGAAAGGTATGGCTTTTATGTGTTGGAGGACTCCGCTCAGGCACACGGTGCCATGTGGAAGGGCAAAAAGGCGGGCTCTCTGGGGCATATATCAGCCTTTAGCTTCTATGCCTCCAAAAACCTGCCCATGGGAGAGGGTGGTGCGGTCGCCACCAGCGATGACAGGCTCGCCGCTGAAATTAAAAAGTGGATAGACTTTGGAGAGCATCCAGCTTTCAATGTGAGAATTACTGAGTTTCAGGCAGGCGTAGGATACGTGCAGCTCAGAAAGCTGGATGAAAACAACCAGAGGAGAAGAGAAATAGCCCACAAATACATGCAGTCTCTGAACGGCGCCTTTGTGCACCCTGTCGAAAGAGAGGGAGCTTACCATATCTATCACCTGTATACCCTGAGGCATCCTCAGAGGGAACAGATAGTGGAAAGGCTCAGGGGAAAGGGCATAGATGCAAGGGTATACTACCCTTATCTTCTTCATGAGCTAAGAAATGCAGAGCATCTTCCTACTCCCAACGCAGAGAGGTTCAGGAAAGAGGTTTTTTCCATCCCCGTTCACCCCTATCTCTCTGATGAGGAGGTGAACTTTATGGTTGAGATTCTCCTGTCTGAGGTCGGGTTAGCTCCGCACCCCTTATGTTGAGTATGACGATTTCCACCCTTCTGTTCTGGGCTCTGCCCTCTGGAGTTGTGTTGGAAGCTATGGGTCTGGTATCAGCATAACCCGAAGCCTTTAATCTCTCAGGGTTTACACCCTTTGCTATAAAATACCTAACTATGGAACCAGCCCTTGCAGTAGAAAGCTCCCAGTTGGAGGGAAACCTCTCCGTTGATATGGGTATGTTATCCGTATGCCCCTCCACTTCCACAGGATTTGGAAGGTCTTTGACTATCTCATACAGTCTGTCAAGAATAGGTCTCATCTCCGGCTTTATGTCTGCGCTTCCCGGTTCAAAGAGAAGCTTCTCCTGAAGAATAAGCCTTATACCTATGGCCTCGTAGGCTATTTTTAATTCCCCTTCAAGACCCATCTTTTTCAGCATTTCCTGAAGCTCCTGAAGCTGCCTCTGCAGTCTTCTTCCCTTTTCTGTGGGTTCAGCTCTTTTTAGCACTGGCTCTGGGAGTATCTGCCTTGGCAAAGTTTCCTGAAAGGGGACAAGCCTCATACCGAAGGCTTTTGCAAAAGCCTGAGCATATTCAAGCGCCGCCTGCTTGCCCGCCTGAGCCATGGCAAAGAGGGCTATGAAAAGACACAGAAGCAGCGTGAGAAAGTCTGCATATGGTATTGCCCATTTCTCTGAAACTTCCTCGGGGCACTTTTTCTTCTTCATTATTTGACCTCAACGTAAGAGCTGAGCCTTTCTTCTATAAGCCTGGGATTTTCGCCCCTCACCATCATCCTGCAGGCATCCAGTATCATATACATTCTGAGCGTCTCCTCTTTTGACTTTATCTTAATCTTCTTGGAGAGCGGACCAAAAACGAGATAGGAAAAGGTTATCCCGTAAACGGTTGCCACAAAAGCGGCAGATATTCCCGCAGCAAGCTCCTGAGCGTTGTCAAGGCTCTTGAGGGCTTTCATCAATCCGAAGACGGCTCCCACAAGACCAAAGGTGGGTGCACTTTCCGCAGAGTTCTTCCAGTATTCCACCGCTATTTCAAAGTCCTCTTCCTTCTTTGCTATCTCCGCTTCTAAGCTCTCCACGAGCACGTTTTCATCCACACCGAGAACCATAAGGTCTATTGCTCTCCTGAGAAAGGGGTCCTCTATCTCCTCCGCCCTGGTTTCAAGGGCAAGCATACCCTCTTTTCTCACGATGTTTGCTAGCTCAACAAGCTGAGCTTTGGTCTCAAGAGCTTCATTCCCACCACCCTTAAAGGCTATTTTAAGGCCTTCTATGATAAGAGAAAACTTTGCTATGGGCATGGTTACAAGGCTTGCAAAAAGAGTGGTTGGAACCACTATAACAAAGGCAGCCGGCTGTATGAGAAACAGAATGCTCGCACCCTTGAGAACTGCACCTATGAGAAGAGCCACCAGTCCCCCCACAATGCCTATAACTGTAAGAAGGTCCATGGTAGATATTATAATCGTCAGCTGTGTTTTAATATTTAGACCATGAGAGTTCTCAGCGGTATGAGACCTACGGGAAAACTACACCTTGGACATTACTTTGGCGTCATAAAAAACTGGGTAAGGCTTCAGGAAGAGTATGAAACCCTCTACATGGTGGCAGACTGGCATGCCCTTACCACAGGCTACAAAAGGGTGGGGGAGATACCCCAGAATGTGGAAGAGATGCTCATAGACTGGCTTGCTCTGGGCATTGACCCGCAAAAAAGCGTCATATTTCAGCAATCAAAGGTAAAGGAGCACGCTGAGCTTTTTCTCATATTCTCAATGATAACCCCCAAAAGCTGGCTTGAGTGGAACCCCACCTACAAGGATACAAAGTATAATCTTCTGAGGATTGCAGACCTCAGTCTCATGTTCAAGGGTGGTCTGAGAGACCATATAAAGACCTTTGTCGCTAAACTACCCTACAGGGTTGAAGACTTTGAAGCCCTCGAGGAACTCCTCCTTGATACTCTGTCTGACGCACTTATCGGTGCACTCTTTGAAGGATATCTGGATAAGGAAATGCTCAAGGAACTCAACGTCTCAAAGAGGGATTTTTATGACACAGATACCTATGGCTTCCTGGGCTATCCAGTGCTTCAGGCGGTGGACATACTCATATACAAGGCTCAGGCGGTTCCCGTGGGAGAAGACCAGCTACCCCACATAGAGCTATCAAGGGAGATAGCAAGAAGGTTCAACAACCTCTATGGAGAAACTTTCCCGGAGCCTCAGGCTATGCTCACAGAGACTCCAAAACTTCCCGGAACCGACGGGAGGAAGATGAGCAAATCCTACGGCAACGCCATATACTTCGCAGACAGCGAGGAAGAGGTGAAAAGGAAGGTTATGAGCTTTTACACAGACCCCCAGAAGCTCAGAAAGGGAGACCCGGGAAGACCAGAGATATGCCCCGTCTTTTTCTACCACAAAATATTTTCCCCATCGGAAAGAGTTGAGGAGGTGGAGAGAGACTGCAGAAGTGGCAAGCTTGGCTGTGTGGACTGTAAGAAAATGATGCTGGAGGGACTGGAAAGCTTTTTAAAGCCTATGAGAGAAAGAAGGGAAGAGGTGGCCAGAGACAGGGAGTTTCTCAGGAAAGTGCTTGAAGAGGGTTCCGAGAGGGCAAGGAAAACGGCTTCAGAAACTATGGAAGAAGTAAGAAGAAAAATAAAAGTGGGATGACCTACTTACTTCTTGCCATCTTCTTTTTTTTACTTTACTTACTTGTGGCTGAGCTGTATCCTGTAAGGTTTTTAAGGGCAAAAAGCGTAAAAAAAAGTCCGTCAAAACTGCCCCCATTGTACATATACTCCTTTGAGCTGCATATCCACACGCAGTTTTCCTACGATTCTCTGGGCAAGCCGGAGGACCTGATAAGGTCTTCGAAAGAGGAGGACATAGACTTCCTAATAGTCACAGACCATGACAGGGATGATATAAGGCACTTTGCTGGCGAGAAAATTCTGGCGGGAAAAGAAGTAAAGCTCACAGACGAGAAGGGAAATATCATGGGGGACCTTCTTGAAGCTGGAAATGTAAGAGTTGTAGCCCATCCTTTCAAGGAAAAATACAGATGGCGCCTTCCACTTCCCGAAGACTACCTCTTTGAAATAATAGACCTTAAAGATGCGCTACTTGAAAGAAAACTTCTTCTTTTATTCCTTATCCCTTACCTTTTCATAGCTGGACTCTTCTCCATAAGGTTTTCCATTTCAGCTCTGAAAAGGCTCGTAGATATAAGAAAATACGCCCTGCTCTATCTCAACATGGGAATCAACAATCCGGTGGTTGCAGGACTTGACCATCATGTGAAGGTATACGTAAGGGAAGTGGGCGTGAGATTTCTGTTTCCAGACTACAGGCATAGCTTTAGAGTTCTGCGCAACTTTCTCATAACGGACAGAAAGGTCAGGGACTCAGAGGACTTCCTCAGAGAATTGCAGAGGGGTAGCATCCTCATATCCTTCAGTAAAAAGCCGACCCTTTTCTGGAAAGAGGGCTCAGTGCTTAAGGTTTTACCCCCTGTGCAGTGTATCCTCTACAGGCTAAAGGAGAAGGGAGAGGAGCTTTACACAGGGTCTTACTTTGAACTATCGCAATGTTCTGGAAGAACTCTCTTACTGGGATATACTTATAAATTCAGAGTATGGAACTTTTACTTTGGGCTTACACCTCTTTTTCTATTTACCTGCAAGGAGGAAAAGTATGGAAGAGATGCCACTTCCTGAGGAGATAAAGGAAAAGATACTTGAGAGGGTTTCAAACAGGGCACTCGCCCTGAGAGCCTTTGAATACATAAAGCTGGTAAGAAGAGAAGATGGCACCCTCTGGGTAAAGGAGGAATTTGAAGATACAAACAACCACGCCCTGTGGTTTATGGTGCTCGCGTGTGTAAACTATGCCCAGAGGCTCATAAGAGGGGAGGAGCTGGACTGATGCCCTGGAATGTGATAGTAAAGAAAAAATTTAACTGGGCACATTTCCTTACAGACTACCACGGCGCTCCAGAGCCCATTCATGGACACACCTGGACTGTAGAGGTTCATATAAGGGCGGACAGCGTAGATGCGGGTGGTATGGGCTATGACTTTCTGGAGATAGACAGTTTTCTGAGGGAGCTCCTGCCCGATTACAGGCTTCTGAATGAGCTGGTGGATTTCTCACCAAGTGCAGAGAACATGGCAAGGTGGATTTACCAGAAGGTGAAGGAGAGATACCCCACAGTCTCAAGGATAATCGTGTGGGAGAAGGAAGACTGTGGGGCGGAATACTGGGAGGATTAACAGCTGACACAGTTAGCCTGCTTTGCCTCCCTTGCCTTCTTTGCCATCTCAGGGTCGTAGGCTTTGCCTTGCCAGAGCATCTGATAGACCACCTCGTGTGTGCTCTCTGCAAGCTCCGTTAGCTCTTTAAAGAGCCTGTTGAAGCCCTCGCTCCTATGAGATTCCTCGTGGTCTTCCAGAGACCTCCAGAAGGTAATTATGAGCACTTCTCTTTCCTTCAGCGGATGCTCTGTAGTCTGACCTGCTGTGGATCCCTCAAGGGATACACCACCCGTATTCAGTGCAACAAAGCCTCCATAGAAGCCCGTGTCGGAGTGGTAAGTTTTCACATGCTCGCAGAGGTATGCCACCCTTTCAGCCACATCGTCAATGGTGACACCCTCCTTTAGCACCACGTAGTTTATGTTAACTATGGCATCCTCTGGAACGTCTACTATGTAGTTTCCATACATGGTTGCACCTCCTGCAAGTTTTTTAACGATTTTCTAATATAATAAAATCCTTAAAAGAGTGCTATGCGTTAAATCATAAATACTGACATTCAGTATCCTTCGTATGCCCGCTCATAGAGCCTGTAGACATCCTCAAGGGATGGCTCTACCGGGTTTATTCCAAAGAGTCCCCTTGAGAGCATATAGACATCCTCCGTAAGTCTGTCCAGTTTTTCCCTCTCCACTCCAAGGTCTTTGAGGCTCACCCTCAGTCCCACCCTATGCAGAAAGTCCTCAAGGGCTTTTACTGCCATGTGGGGCTCTGCAGGATAGCCCATAAGCTCTGCAAAGAGGGCATACTTCTGAGGGCTTCCCCTGTAGTTGAAGTCCGTTACCGCCACAGCAAGGGCTGCAAGGCCTTCAGCATGGGCTACATGGGGGTAGTGGGCCGAGACGGGATGTTCCATGCCATGTATGAGGGCAACCCTTTTTCTGTCTATGGCAATACCTGCCAGCATGGCCGCATAGCTCATATAAGACCTTGCCCTGAGGTTGTCTGGCTCTTCCAGGGCTATGGGAAGCCACTCTCTGATAAGTGCTACAGCCCTTATTGCAAGCTCCTCCGCAAACTGGTTGGAAAGCCTGTTGGTAAGGGACTCAAGGGCATGCATGAGGGCATCTACGCCTGTAATGGCGGTGAGCTTTCTGTCCATGCTTACCGTAAGGGAAGGGTCTATTATGGCAGCCCTCGGGTAATTGAGGGAGTGGGAAATTACCAGCTTTTCCTTTCTTATGGGATTGGAAAGGACCGAATACCTGTTTACCTCGCTACCGGTGCCCGCGGTGGTGGGGATGCATATGACAGGCCTGTTCAGAAAAGGTATGAGCCTTGGACCTTCGGGGTAGTTCACGTAGTCCCATGCGTAGCCTTCATTGGAGGAGACTATGGATATGGCCTTCGCAGAGTCCAGGCTGCTACCTCCACCAAGACCCACTATGTAGTCTATCTTCTCTCTCACCACAAGCTCACTGGCAAGGTTAACCACCTTGTCCGTGGGGTTTGGCTCAATCTGGTCAAAGAGGAGGACCTCCTCTGCACCGCTTCTTTTCAGAGAATCAACGACCCTCTGAAGGGCTCCACTTTCCCTTGTGCTTCTTTTACCCGTGACCACAAGAGCCCTGTAGCCAAAGCGCCTGCCCACCTCCCCAACCTTTTCTAAAGTGCCCGTGCCAAATATTACCTCAACAGGGAGATAAAACTCAAAGTTCATGCCTCTGTTATGTCTTCCCTCTGGAGCTCAACCTCTTCCGGTATGGTTGCCTCAAAGGTTACTGCAGGATAGGTGGGCACTATGCCCTCTTCCTCTGCCTTTTCTGCACAGTGGGCGTGGTATCTCGTCCAGGGTATTACCATGAGCCTTTCAAAGGGTATTTCTTCGTTGCAGTATTCACATATACCGTAGGTGCCAGCCTGCATCTTGCCCAGGGCATGGTCAATTTCCTTAATTATGAAAAATTCTCTTGAGGAGAGGGTATCAAGAAGCTCCTGTGTGTAGGTCATCTGACCTATATCCTCAAGGTCCCTTGGCTCCTTTACCTCCTCCCCAATGCGCGCCTGGGTGTCTTCCTTCTTCCTGTAGCGTTCAAGAAGCTTCGCCTTCTCCTCAAGCAGCTTGTCTCTCAGAACCTCAAGCTGTTCTCTGCTCAGCATGTCAGCCCTCCTAAAAGGAATTCAGAATAATATATGCTAAAATTTTCTCCCGATGTATTCCCTTCTTCACAGATACAAAAGTATAACAGTAGCCATTATAGCAGTTGCAACAGGGGGTTTTTTTCTGTGGCTGTTCTTTGCAGGAGGTGTGAGTGATATAACTTCACCCTCAAAGAGATGTGTGGTGGAGGTAGGCTCAGGCTGTGTAACTCTAAAGGATTACAGAAGAGAGCTTCTGAGATTTTCTGAACTTCTGAAAAATCCACAGATGGAAGAGCTTGTCAGAGAGCAGGTGCTGTCAAACCTTACGGCTCAGGAGCTCCTGTATCAGAAGGCAAAGAGCCTTTCCTTCATCGCCAGCGATGAGGAGGTGGTGGAGGTAATAAAGTCTGACCCATCCTTTCAGGAGGGTGGTCTTTTCACCTCATCTAAATACAGGGAGGTGCTGTCAAGGATAGGGCTGACGCCGGAAGAATACGAAGAATACATAAGGAAAGTCCTGAGCATCCAGAAGCTTCTTAGTTTTTTGAGCAACGGTGTATACCTTTCAGAAAAAGAGCTGGAGATAAACCTGCTTGCGGAAAACACGCTTCTGAGTGGAAGTTTGTATCTTATAACTCCTGCAGATGTATCCCAGGGCTACAGCCCTTCAGAGCAGGAAATGCTGGAATACTACCAGAAGAACAGAGAGCTCTTCAAAAGGCCTGAGGGGAAGCTCATATGGGTATGGAGAGAGAGGGAAAAGGAGAAGGCTCTGTCCATATACAATGAGCTAAAAAAAGGAAAGGAAAGTCAGGGCTATCAGGAATATAGACTGCCGGAGGACACCCAGAAGATGGGAAGCCTCCTGGAAAAGGAAGCTCAGAAGCTTAGCCCTCAGGAAAGGTTCAGCATCACAAAGGATGGAGAAGATTATGTGGTCCTGTATCTAAAACAGGTCATTCCCGCAGGGTATGAAGAGTTTGAGAAGGTGAAGGAAAAGGTGAAAGAGAGACTGGTGGAGGAAAAGTCGCAGTCCATCCTGCTACAGAAGGCACAGGAGGTGGCAAAGGAGCTAAGAGAGGGGAAAAAGCCCGCTGTGAGGGCTCTGAACTTCTCTGACACGCCAGCCATGCAACTCAATGCAGTGGTCAACATGGACCAGAACAGTCTGGTTCGCATTGTGCTATCTGGGGAAAGGGTCTTTGGTCCCTATCCTCTAAGGCAAGGCTACGGGGTGCTTCTTGTGGAAAAGAGGAGCAGAAAGGAGCTAAGACCTGAAGAAAGGGAGGAAGTAGTCAGGGACATACTCAGCCTCAAGTCTCAGGCTATGCTCACCCAGTATGTGGAACACCTGAAAAAGAACACAAAAATACGCATAAACAAGGAACTGCTTGGAGGTGTATGAAATGGAAAAGAAGTGGAGGACAGCCATAACCCAGCATGTGGGGCATGAAACTTACATAAGGGGCTACAGGCTTCTGGACCTTGTGGGAAACCTGAGCTTTGCCCAGGCCATATACCTGATACTCAAAGGAGAGCTTCCCGGCGAAAAGGAATCAAAGATGATGGAAGCCATCTTTGTCTCCGTAATTGACCACGGAATAGCACCACCTTCTGTTATAGCTGCAAGGTCCGTGGCTTCAGGCGGTAATTCTCTCAACGTGGGCGTTGCTGCAGGTGTTCTGGCCTTTGGTTCTGCCCATGGCGGAGCCCTTGAGGATGCCATGAAGTTTATTCAGGAAGGAGTGGCAAGCCAGAAAAGTGTGGAGGATATAGTAAAAGAACATCTTGAAGCTAAAAAGCCCATACCTGGCTATGGACACAGATACTACAAGGACTTTGACCCCAGGACCAAGAGGCTCATGGATGTAGCCAGAAGTCTTGGCTTTTACGGAAAACACTGTGAGTTTGCAGAGGCGGTTCAGGAGGAGATTGGTAGGCAGAAGGGCAAAAGGCTTGTGCTCAACGTGGATGGGGGCATTGCTGCGGTTGCATCAGAGATGGGCTTTGACTGGAGGCTTGGAAAGGGCTTTTTCATAATAGGAAGGGTTCCAGGGCTTGTGGCGCATGTCTATGAAGAGCTCACCACAGAAAAGCCCTTCTCCAAGAGGCTTGATGAAGAGGCAGAGACAGAATACACGGGTGTGCCTCCAAGAGAATTGCCCGAAGAGTTCAGGAGGGTATGAGCCTGCAGGAGAGCATACTTAGGCTTTACAGGTTTTTTACCGGTATAGTCTTCAATGTGGCAATAATTATACTTCTCTTTTCTCTCTTCGTAGGTCTTGGAAGAACCATTCTGGAGCTTGGCCTGGTCTTTACAGAGGCAACGGTAAGGCTCAGCATAAAGGAGCTTGTTACCAACGTTCTTTCCATAGTAATACTCCTTGAACTTGTAAGGGCCTTTGTGGACTACTTTGAACATGAGAGAGTTAGAGTTGAAATACTCATAGAAATAGCCGTAGCCTTCATGATAAGGGAGTTGATGATATACATTTTTGCCGGCAACTTAAAGGGGACAGATGTGATTCTCTGGACGCTGGGTATAGCCCTTCTGGTTGGGGCAAGGACGCTTACGGTTGTGTTCAAACCCACAAAATAGCTCTAAACTTCGTAGATAAGGTCAAGAAGTTCCTTTGCCTTCTGCTGGTCAATGAGCTTCAGCCTTTTATAGACCTCCCTTGCCTCTGATACCTTTCCGGCCCTGACGCAGGCAACTCCAAGTTTAAGGAGAAGCTCCGGGTCTTCAGGCTTCTCCTGAAGCTCTTTCTTTAAATCTTCAATAAACCTCTCCAGAAGGCTCTCTCCCATCCTGCTGAAGACTCCCTTATAGCCTCTCTCCATCATGGTCTTGCTCCATAAAATCTATAACTGAGACTGCATATCCTCTCCAGATTTTCCAGAACAAGGTCCTCCACGAATGGGTTATGAGATATAAGAACCACGTTCAGTCCAAAGCCTCCCTCCTCAAGTAATCTTCTTGAGTTTTTTAAAAACTCTCTCAGCACCTCATCATGTTCTATCTCAAAGGGTGCACCTAGGAAGTGATGGCTTATACCCAGAAAACTGCCGGGCTTTACCCTCACCGTTAGCCGTATGGGATTGAGGCTCTCTATGAGCCTTTCTCTCTCAACTGCATACTCAAGCCCAAACATGAGCATGGCGTCGGTGACCAGATGCCTGGAGGATAGAGAAACAAACTGTCTGAAACCGCTTTCTCTGAAGTCCAGCTTGAGGTTGTCCTTTACGGTCTCAACCCAGTGGGGGTGTGGGTTTTCCAGTAGCCAGAATATTTTCTCAGGATAAAAGCTCTGACCTTCCTGCCTTCCCCACAGCATGGTGACTAGGGGCATTGTTATAAATATAGGCTGGGTTTATATTTTTATGCCATGTTTGGAGTGCTCAGAAAAAAACCCCTTGACAAACTTGTGGAAGCTCTCGGGAAGGAGAAGGTGAATACATCCCTCGTTGAAAGAAAACTCTATTCCTACGATGCAACTCCCATACCCGTTGAGAGGGCTTTACCCTCCGCTGTGGTCTTTCCAGAGAGCCATGAGGATGTGGTTAAACTGGTAAAGGCATGCTATGAAGAAGGAATACCCATCTTCCCGAGAGGTGCCGGCTCAGGCCTGACGGGTGGTGCAGTGCCAACCTCTGAGAGGGGCGTGGTTGTATCCTTTGAGAGGATGAAGCGATTTGAGGTGAACGTGGACAACGCCACTGCAGAGGTCCAGCCAGGCGTTATAACTGCACAGTTTCAGGAGTATGTGGAAAGGCTGGGGCTCTTCTATCCACCAGACCCCTCTTCTTTCAAGTATTCAACCCTTGGGGGGAACATTGCAGAAAACGCCGGCGGACCAAGATGCCTCAAGTATGGTGTAACGAGGGAATATGTGCTGGGGCTTACCGCAGTGATAAAAGATGGGGAGGCTATAAAGACGGGAAACCCTGTCATAAAGGATGTGGCAGGCTACGATATTACCAAGCTTTTTGTAGGGTCTGAAGGGACACTGGGTCTGATAACCTCTGCAACCCTCAAGCTGATACCCAAGCCAAAGGCAAGGGCAACCGCACTGGCGCTCTTTGACAGACTTGAGCATGTGGGCAGGGCGGTTACAAAGATATTCACCTCTGGCATATTCCCCTCCGCCCTTGAGTTTATGGATGAGGATGCCATAAGGGCTGTGGAGGACTACAAGCCAGTGGGACTGCCAAAGGTATCAGCACTGCTTCTCATAGAGGTGGATGGCTCACCTCAGAGCGTGCAGGAGGATATAAGGGATATTAAAGAGCTGCTTCATTCCATGGGAGTGGAGGTAAGGACTGCAAACAGCAGGGAAGAAGAGGAAAGGCTCTGGAGTGCAAGAAAAAGCCTGGGGCCGGCCCTTGGAAACCTGAGAACAGGCAAAATAAACGAGGACATAGTAATTCCGAGAATACATCTCTCAGAAGCAATTCCAGAGTTCAGGAAGGTTGCAAAGAAATACGACCTTCTAATGGTCATATTTGGACACATAGGAGACGGGAACCTTCATGTGAACCTGCTCTATGACAAAGCTAACAGAGAAGAGGAAGAAAGGGCAGAGAAGGCAGTGGACGAGGTTTTTGAAATTGCCCTCAGATACAACGGCTCCATAACGGGAGAGCATGGCGTTGGGCTCACAAAGAAGAAGTTTCTCCAGTGGCAGTTTGGAAATGCGGGATATGAACTGCTCAAAGGTATAAAGAGGCTCTTTGACCCCAAAAACCTTTTTAATCCGGGTAAAGTGGTGGAGCTTGAACCATGATAAGGGTCCTATTGATGCTTACGATGCTTGCAGGTCTAAGCAATGCAAGCGATGAGTTTGTGAAAGGCCTCGTGGATAAGCTTATGGAAAAGGGGCAGTCAGCATGGTGGTGGGATTCTAAGTGGTGGGATGAGGGCTACATAGAAAATGTGCCCAACTACAGGGTGAGAGTGGAAACCGCTGTAGTTAAGAAAAGAGATGTGGAAGTGCCCGTCTTCATATACAGGCCAGATGACAGGGAAAGGTATCCAGGAGTTCTTTTTATACATGGAAGGCGTGGGCTTGACGACCTGTTTAAACTTCATGCAAAAAGGCTTGCCAGCAAGGGGTTTGTTGTGATAGCGCCAGACCTCTACACTGGCAGGCTTATACCCCAGTTTCCCATAGAGCATGACCCCGTGCTTGAGGAGGACCTTGATGCAGTCCTGGTGTATGCCCTTAACAGAGATGACTTAAAAGGAAAAAGAATCTGTGCCTACGGACTTACAAGGGGTGGATACTACGCTATCAGGCTTCTCGTGACCTTTAAAAGGCAGGAGAAGAACATAGCCTGCTTTGTGGCCTACTATCCCCATATGCAAAACCCCAACGCCCCAGAGCCTGAACAGGTTTACCGCTACGCCCCAGAGTGGGAAAGCCTTAGAATACCCACCCTGATACTTGTGGGTGAAAATGAGCAGTATCAGAGGATAAGACCTGCGCTTGTGGCGGTAGAACACCTCAGGGCAAAGGGCGTGCCTATATGGATACTGGTTTACCCGGGCGTGGGAAGGGGCTTTGACTTCAGACTTGACAGGAGAACCTTTGCCGATGACCTGGCATCAAAGGATGCTCTTATAAGGTCTTCACTTTTCATGAAGAGGCACCTTGAGAAGGAATAGCCTTTAAAGCCCTGTGGAATATCTCTCTATCTCCCCTGTATTTCAGCAACCTCTCCACCTCTTCAGCAGGGAAAAACTTTGCATCCTTCACCTCCCAGGATGGCTCCGGCTCCCCATCCACATACGCCATAAGATAGTAAACAACGCTCTTTCTTATCTTCTCCCCCTCCCTCACATACCAGTAGTTTATCTTACCAAGCTCTGAAATTATCTTCCCCCTTACTCCTGTCTCTTCGTAAACTTCCCTGACTGCAGTATCCTCTGGCTTTTCTCCTTCTTCCACAAGACCTTTGGGAAAAGTCCACACATCAGAAGGATTCTTGATAAGCAGAATCTGTCCTTCCCTAATAAGCACACCTCCCGCAGAGAATTCCTCCTTCACGGAAGCACCTCCACCCTTCCCCTTGAGAGGACCCTTCCCCTCAGCATTCTGTCCTCCCTCCTTATGCGTATTACTTTCCCAACTCCGCCAGTATCCACAGCCACTGCCTGAAAGCCCACCTCAATGGAACCGCTCCTGTAAACAGCCTCCACAGCCTCACCAGCCTTCACCGCAGGAACTTCCTTCAGCAGGGACCTTCTGAGTATGGTCCCCTTTGTTATGCGGGTTGAAGCCACAAAGTTCCCAAAATCCTCGGGGCTGAGCCTCAGGTCTGAGGGTATGGTCTTCATCAGTCTCTCCTCCACCCTGAAATGCTCAGGTCTTATTGGACTTCCCTGTGGTATGTCCTCAAGGGCTATGTAGACCTTTGCCTTCCAAAGGGCATCTATGATAGCCTGATACCTTTCTCTGCCCGAATAGAGGTATGCAACTGCCCTGCTTCTGCCGTATTCCATATCCAGCTCAACCCTCTCAATTTCCATGCCTCTGGGAGAGGGTATCCTGACCTTCTGAACCTTCACGCTATCGCCGAAGCGCCTGTATACCTCTGACTCCACGAGCCTTTCAGGACTTGCAAAGGCAAGGCATAGGGCAAACAGAAGGCTAAGAAGCCACATGCATTGTCTGCATCAGTTCTCTTATAAGGGTTGCCGGCTCCACTTCCTTTGGACACACCAGGTTGCACTTGTTGCAGGAAAGGCAGTGATAAAGGTTTCCTTCCCTTACCGCCTGATAGGCTCTTAGCTCTTTGTTTTCCTCCCTCGGGTCTTCGTAGAACCTGAAAAGTTTGGCAAAAAACAGAGGACCCGCATAGTTCTCTTCAAGCACCTGTGGGCAGAAGGACTGACAGGCAAGGCATAGAATGCAGTCCGCAGAATTCTCTATCTTTCTGCTAAGTTCTGGCTCTATTCTCGGGTCTTTGCTCTGCTCTTTTATCCAGAGTCGCATGCTCTTGATTTTCCCCACAACCTCTTCGTTGTCCACAACCAGGTCTTTTATTACCCTGAAGTTCCTTATGGGTTCTATGAGCACTTCCTCACCGAAAAGGGCATAGGGCAGTGCCTGCTCCTTGCAGGCAAGCCTGGGAAAGCCATTCACAATTATGGTGCAGGTTCCACATATGCCTGCCCTGCAAAAGTGTCTGAAGCTGAGCGTTGGGTCAAGGTCTTCTTTTATTCTCTGAAGCGCCATAAGAAGGGTCATACCCTCCTGATAGGGAACTTCAAAGGTCTGATAGTAGGATTTTCCAGAATCTTCCTGCCTCTTTATCTTCAGCCTTAAAACCATGGTTAAATAATGTATTCTATTGTGTATGCTGGTCAAGCACTTTGAGAGCAGGGAGGCCTTCTACAGATTCCTCAAGGAGAAAATGGGTGTTTTTTTCAGAGAAGCCTACGAAAGGGCCTTTGAGGGGGTCTTCCATGTGATATATACGAAGGGGGTAAAGACTGAAGTTATTGTCCCTCTTGCAAAAAGAGCCTGCCTGCATGCCTTTTACAGTGAAGACTCTGTTGTCCTGTGTGGTTCAGAAACTCAGCTAAAGGATTTTTGCTCCCTTCTTGTTAAAGAGGACAGAAGCCTTGCCCTTGAAATCCTTCAGAAGCTCCAGAGCTACAGAAAGAGGTCCTTTAAGCTCCAGTTCAACCAGAAAATACTGCCCCTGGGTATAAAGACTGCGGTAATGGGCATTCTCAACATAACACCCGACTCCTTTTCTGACGGTGGTCTTTACCTTGAGCCTTCAAAGGCAATAGAGAGGGCGGTGCAGATGGTGGAAGAAGGTGCGGATATAATAGATATAGGAGCAGAGTCCACAAGGCCAGGCTCTGAGAGAATAAGCGCAGAGGAGGAGCTCAGAAGGCTTATCCCTGTGCTGAAGGAAGTAAGAAAAGAGCTCCCCAATGTCTGGATTTCCATAGATACATACAAGGCGAAGGTGGCACAGGCATGCCTTGAGGAGGGGGCAGACATAATAAACGATATAAGCGGTGGAACCTTTGACGGAGAGATGTTCAGGGTCGTGGCATCCTATGGCTGTCCTTACGTGCTCACGCATATAAAGGGAAGACCGGAGACATGGAGAGAAAAACCACCCGTCTACGAGGATGTAGTGGAGGAGATAGTGCTGTGGTTTGAGGAGAGGCTGAGGGCTCTGAAAGATACTGGCTATAATGGACAGGTAATCCTTGACCCGGGCATAGGCTTTGGGAAACTCCCTGAGCATAACGTGGAAATACTCAAGAGGTTTGAAGAGCTCAGAATATTGGGTCTTCCGCTTCTTGTGGGCGTCTCAAGAAAGTCCTTTATAGGTCTTGTGATGGAGGGGCTTCTCAGGAAGAAAACTGAGCCTGTGGAGAGGCTGTATGGCAGTCTGGGTGCCCTTGCACCTGCCGTAATCAAGGGGGCAAACATAGCAAGAGTCCACGATGTAAGACAGACAAGGGAGTTTCTGGCACTTCTTGACACGGTAAGAACGTATGGTGAATTTTAACTGGGAACTTATAAGGCTCTTTTCATGGAGAGACATTGTTGATATACTGGCAGTTTCTGCTTTTATTTATGGCATTCTGTATTTTCTAAGAATAACAAAGGGTCTTCAGATTTTCAGGGGAATTATGGTGCTTGCAGCCTTCTGGCTTCTTGCGGAGCTTCTCAGTCTGAGAACCCTTTCCTGGGTCTTTGAAAAGCTGTGGACTGTGGGGCTTTTTTCACTTGTGGTTATATTCCAGCCGGAGATAAGGAAAACGCTCAGCAGGCTTGGACAGAAGACAGGAATATCCGTAATAAAGCCTGTGGAGGAGAGGGTGGTGGACAGGGTGGTGAGGGCATGCTCCTTTCTCTCAGATAGACAGATAGGTGCGCTCATAGTGATTGAAAGGGGACAGAATGTGGAAGGCGTTGTAGAGGGTTGTGTCCTCATAGACAGCCTTGTATCTGTTGAGCTGCTGATAACCATATTCAACCCCATATCTCCATTGCACGACGGTGCGGTAGTGGTGAGGGGAGACAGAGTCCTCTATGCCTCTTGCATACTGCCCCTTTCAAAGTCCGCAGAACTCCCAAAGAAATACGGAACCAGGCACAGGGCTGCCCTGGGTATCTCGGAAGAAACGGATGCTCTGTGCGTGGTAGTTTCTGAAGAGACCGGAGAGATTTCCCTTGCTGTAGGTGGTAAGCTGCAGAGGAACCTTGACCCGGAAATGCTGAGAGAACTACTTTTAAAGGAGTTGAGAATTGAAAAGGCTTGAGGTCTTTTTATTCAGGGACTGGCAATACAAGATCCTTTCCCTTCTGATTGGCATAGCAATGTGGTTTTTTATCAATTTAGGGGAGAGGGTTCCCATGAGCATAGAAAGAAGCATTGAAGTTTACAACAGGGAGCAGGGCTACGACTACAGGCTTGAAAGGAAAAAGGCAAGGATAAGGCTCAGAGTGATGGAGAGGTTCGTTTCTGAGGAAATGCTGGAAGGAGCCAGCGCAGGCGTGAATGTGAAGGGCATGAGGGAAGGTGAATACACTCTCAAGGTAGAGACCAGAAATCTACCAAAATTTGTTGTATCTGTTGATAGGATTGAACCTGAGTACGTCAAGGTGAGAATAATAAAAGCCCCCGAAGGGGGCCAGTAGTCTTATCCGCAGGAGAAGGAACTACCGCAACCGCAGGAGCCAGAAACGTTGGGATTCCTTATGGTGAAGCCGCCACCCATAAAGTCCATCACGTAGTCAAGCTCTGCGTTGTTCACATAGGGCATGGAGAACTGGTCTATGGCAATTCTCAACCCCCCAAACTCAAAGACGTTGTCTCCCTCTTCTATTGTATCATCAAAGCCCATGGCATACTGAAAACCGGAACATCCTCCGGGAACAACCCTTATCCTGAGTATGGGCTCAGTGATGCTGTTTTCCTGGGCAATTCTCAGCACCTCCTGAACCGCTTTTTCTGTAGCAAAGAAGTTAAAGGCTACCTTTTGCATAACACTACCTCCTATAAGAATTTCTTAAGAATATGATAAGCTTGGGGCAGGCTTTTTCAAGGGGAAGCTATATGACCATTCTCATGGAGAGCTTTCCACCCTGTGAATCAGCCAGTAGACCACACCAAGGGCTGTAAGAACCAGTGCAAGAGTTATGAGCTCCTGAAACTTCTCGGGGGATAGGGAGATGATAAGAACCTTTCTTATGACTGCAGCAAGGGCAACCCCCACAAAAGCCTTTATACTTACAGCTCCTCCCCTTATGTGTTTTATCTCTTCCGATAGAAGCTCGGATATGGCATAGAGAATAAGCACAGAGCCCAGTATGCTCAGACCTCCTCTCTCAAGAGGTAGCTGACCCACAAGGACCATGTAGAACTCATACACTATCCAGACTATGAGGAAAACACCAACAATGGAAAGGGTGAGTATGATAAAGGCATCAAAAACCCATGCTATGCGCCTTATACTACCTATCAATATGCTCTGATGTCTTTTCAACTCCTCCATGGTTATATATCATAAAAGCTGTCAGACTCAGGTCTTATAATAATCCACATGCCTATAGACAAGGAAAAGATAAAGCAGGCAATAAGGCTATACCTTGAGGGCATAGGAGAGGACCCGAATAGAGAGGGTCTTCTGGAAACCCCAGACCGTGTTGCTCGCATGTGGGAAGAGTTTGAAAGGCAGAGGGGCTTTGACTTCAAGCTTTTTGAGGAGTTTGGCTCATACAATGAGATGGTGCTTGTAAAGGACATAAACATATACTCCCTGTGCGAGCACCATCTCCTGCCCTTCTTTGGCAAAGCCCACATAGCCTACATACCTGACGGAATAGTATGCGGTCTTTCCAAGCTGGTTCGAACGGTGCGTGCCTTTTCACTGAGACCTCAGGTGCAGGAAAGGCTCACCAATGAGATAGCAGACTTTCTGATGCAGCAGCTCAATCCAAAAGGTGTGGCAGTGGTGCTCGAGATGGAGCATCTGTGCATGTCCATGAGGGGAGTTATGTCTCCGGGGCATCTCACAACCACCTCAGCCCTGAGGGGGCTTTTTCTGAGCGATCTCAGGACCAGGGAGGAGTTTCTAAAGCTGATAGGCAAGTCATCTCCATGAAGGTTTGCCTTATAGCAGGGTCTGGAGAGCTGCCGGGTGTTTTCCTGAAAAAGGCAAGAGAAAAAGGTCTTGAAGTTTTTGTGGCAGGAGTCAAGGGTATAACAGACCTTCCAGCAGACGAATACTTCCCCCTCGGCAAGGTGGGCAGGCTCCTGAGAGCACTTGAGAGGAGGGGAATAAAGGATATAGTTATGCTTGGAAAGTTTGAGCACAGCCTTATATTTTCCCATCTTCTCACCCTTGATGAGCTTGCCCTCAAAGTGCTTAAAAAGGCAAAGGATAAAAAGCCTCAGACACTTGTCAGGACGCTTATGGAAGAGCTTCAGGCTCTTGGCTTTCAATTCCCAGACCCAAGACCTTACCTTGAGGAGCTTCTTGCACCTGAGGGACTTATGTCCACCAATGAACCCTCAGAAGAGGCCATGGAAGATGGTGTATGGGGCTTTCTTATAGCAAGACAGATAGCGGACCTTGACATAGGACAGACCATCGTAGTAAAGGAAAAGGCCGTAGTGAGCGTTGAGGCGATGGAGGGAACCCAGAAAACGATAGAGAGAGCTGGCCAGCTGGCTGGAAGGGGTTGCAGGGTTATAAAAGTGGCAAGAAAAAGTCAGGACTTTCGCATAGATGTGCCCACGGTAGGTCCAAAGACGCTGGAAGCCATAAAGAAGATAAAGGGGGATGCCCTCTTTGTGGAGGCAGGAAAGGTTTACCTTCTGGAGAGGGAAAAGCTTATAAAGCTGGCAGACAGATATGGAATATCCCTCTATGGGCTCTGAAGGAAGAACTCAATGGCTTCCTTTGGCTTGCCCTCAAAAACAACCCCTCCATCTTTGAAAACAAAAACCCTGTCACATCTCAGAAGGTTTGAAAACCTGTGAGCAACAAGCACTATGGTTTTACCCTCAAACTGGCTGAATATGTTGTCCAGAACCTCCTCTTCCTTTTTTGCATCAAGGGCAGATGTAACCTCATCAAGAAGAAGGACTTCTGGAGACCTTAAAAAGACCCTTGCAAGGGCAAGCCTCTGCTTCTCCCCTCCAGAAAGGCTTCTTGGACTTACCTCCTGGTCAAGGCTCTCCACAAAATCGCATCCAGCAAGCCTGAGGGATTTCCAGAAGAGTTCTTCATCCTTTCCCCCTGCCATGAGAAGGTTTTCTCTTACAGTGCCCGGGAAGACGAAGGCATCTTGAGAAATTAGCAGAAAGTGTTTCCTGAGGTCTTCCCTTTTTATGTCCCTCAGCTCAAGCCCATCCACCCTCAGGCTCCCTTCGTAGGGCACAAGTCCTGCAAGCACACGCAGAAAGGTGCTCTTGCCCGAGCCTGTATCCCCCATTATTCCAACCTTTTCACCTCTATGGATGCTAAGGTTCACATCTCTGAGTAATTCAGCTCCCCTAAATCTTACACTTAACCCCTTCACCTGCAGACCTTCTTTCAGGCTCTGCAGGGGCAATTTCCCCTCTTCCTCTTCCCTCAGGCTCAGAAGCTCTCTTATCCTTTCTATAACGGGTAGTGAAGACCTCACTTCCATCACACCCTTCTGGGATTCCATGAGGGGATTTTGCATAAACACAAGAGCTGTAAGGTAGGAGATGAATTCTCCCGGTGTTAAACTGCCTTCCACTACCCTGTAGCCTCCGTAGAGTATGACCAGCGCAACCACCAGATAACCAAAGGTGTAGTTAAAGACAGAATTAAGGGCAAAGTATACCTCCGACCTGAAGCTGGACCTGAAGAGAGACCTGTTTAGCTCATGAAAAAGCCTCTCAAACATGGACTGTGCGCCAAAGCTTCTTATGCTATCAAAACCGGAAAAGGAGCTGAAAAGCCTGTCTGCCACGCCAGCATAACTTTCCTGAGCCCTCTTTATGTGCTTGCCTCTCTTACCGCCAAAGTATCTCACCGCAAGGGAAAGGACGGGGAGAAGAAAAATTAGCCCCACCGTCAAAAGCCAGTCTCTGTATAAGAGGACACCGAAGAGGAAAAGCACAGTTATGGGCTCCCTTATGAGCTTTATGGCATAAGAACCTATAAGGTTTCTGTAAAGGTTCATGTCAGATATGACCCTTGAGGCAAACTCTCCAGCAGAAATGCCAAGGAAGGCAGAGTAGTCCACTCTTAAAAGCCTTCTGAAGGCTTCCTCTCTGAGCCCCCTCATCTCAAGCTCCGTGTAAAGTGCAGAGAAAAAACTCACAGCGAAGTTTCCTGTCTGAGAGAGAAGGACGAGCCCGATAAGTGCTAGTATTGTCCTGAATATCTCTTCCTCTTCTTTTAACAGAAAGACCTTGTCCACAAGTGATTTAATGAGCAGAGTAATTCCTGCAGTCCCTGTAGCTTCAAGCACAGAACCAAGAAGACTCAGGATTATAAAATGCCAGTATTTCTTCAGGCGTCCAGATGCCCACTTGATATTATCCATACAGTAGACTATTTTATTAGAGAGCCATGGTGAGATGGATAGCTGGGATAATACTGGCTTTCCTGCTGATTGACCATATATGGGTTCATTATGGTGGACCACTGGCAGAAAGGCTTAGAGGGCAGTACAGGGAGGAACTAAAAAGGGGAACCATTGAGAAAGAAGAGGTCCCTCTTCAGCAGTCCTATAGGAAAAGTATACTTGACCAGGCGTGGGAGAGGGTAAAGGGAGCTCTAAAGAGAGAAAAAGCAGAACAAAAGAGTTGATTTTTCAGGAGGTCTGATATGGAATTCAGGTTCAACACCATAGAAGAAGCCCTTGAGGACATAGCTCAGGGGAAGATGGTGATAGTGGTGGATGACCCAGACAGGGAAAACGAGGGCGACCTCGTTATGGCGGCGGAGAAGGTCAGCCCTGAAGCCATAAACTTCATGGCAAAGTATGGAAGAGGTCTTATATGCCTCACTTTGACACCTCAGAGGTGCGATGAGCTTGACCTCTACCCGATGGCGATGAGAAACACAGACCCCAAGGGCACCTACTTCTGCGTCTCCATAGACGCCCACCCGAGATTTGGCACCACCACGGGCATATCCGCCTTTGACAGGGCGATGACCATAAAGCTGGCAGTTAGTCCCGATGCAAAGCCTTCCGACTTTATAAGGCCGGGGCATGTGTTTCCACTGAAGGCAAAGCCCGGGGGTGTTCTGGAGAGAGCAGGACACACGGAGGCGAGCGTTGACCTTGCAAGGCTTGCAGGTCTTTATCCGGCTGGGGTCATATGCGAGATAATGAAGGAAGACGGAAGCATGGCAAGGCTTCCTGACCTTGTGGACTTTGCAAGAAGGTTTGACCTCAAGATAATAACCATAGCGGACCTCATAAGATACAGGCTGAAAAGGGAAAGGCTTGTGATTCGTGAGGCTACCGCAAACCTCCCCACAAGGTACGGCTTTTTCAAGATACACGCCTACAGGCACATACTCACCGGAGAAGAACAGGTAGCTCTTACCATGGGAGAGTGGAAAGAAAACGAGCCGGTCCTTGTCAGAGTTCACTCTGAATGTCTTACGGGCGATGTGTTCAAGTCTCTGCGGTGCGACTGCAGGTCCCAGCTTGAGTCTGCCATGGAGGCCATAGCTCAGGAAGGAAAGGGCGTGCTCGTCTACATAATGGGTCACGAAGGAAGGGGAATAGGCATAGTGAACAAGATAAAGGCATATCATCTTCAGGATATGGGCTATGACACGGTGGAGGCCAACGAAAAGGTGGGATATCCCGCAGACCTCAGAGACTACGGAATAGGCGTTCAGATACTTCTTGACCTTGGCGTCAAAAAGATGAGGCTTCTTACCAACAACCCGAGAAAGATAGTGGCTCTTGAGGGCTATGGGCTGGAGGTGGTGGAGAGAGTGCCCCTCAAGACGCCAGCCTGCGAACACAACCAGAGGTATTTAGAGGCTAAGAAGACAAAGCTTGGCCACCTACTCTAAGGGCAGGTATACGGTAAAAAGGCTTCCCTTTCCTTCTTTGCTCATCACCTCTATTTTCCCTCCGTGGGACAGGGCTATGTGTTTTACTATGGAAAGCCCAAGGCCGGTCCCTCCGAGGTCCCTTGACCTTGAGGGGTCTACCCTGTAAAACCTTTCAAAGATGAAGGGAAGATGCTCTCTGGGAATGCCTATACCCGTGTCCTCCACCTCTATCTGAACCTGAGGGTCAACCCTTTTTGCTCTGACCTCAACCCTGCCGCCACTTCTGTTGTACTTAATAGCGTTGTCCACAAGGTTTTTTAGAAGAAGAAACAGCTTGTCCCAGTCCCCCTTTACCTTAAAGCCATGCTCCACAGAGTTCAGGAGCTCCACCTCCCTCTCCTGGGCCTGAGGCTCCAGAAGGTCATAGACTTCTTCAACGAGAACTCTAAGGTCAATCTCCTCCCTTTTTATTCTCTCCTCACCCGATTCTAATTTTGTGAGTATAAGAAGGTCCTCCACAAGCCTTCTCATATCTTCAACACGCTTGAGAGCCTTTTCCAGAAAGGCTCTCTTTTCCTCTCTGTCCTCTTCCTCATAGAGGGTCTCCAGCAGGCTTTTGAGAACAGCTATGGGTGTTTTGAGTTCATGAGAAACATTTGCCACAAACTCCCTTCTTGACCTTTCGTATCTTTTCAGCTCCGTTATGTCTGAAAAACGAACCACCGTCAGGTCGCTACCTGTGAATACATAAAGAGAATACTCCCTCTCCTCGTGGTCAAAGTTGCAGACCCTGTCCTTCTTCTCTGATATGGCTTCTGCAAGACAGCTTACCACTGTGAGGTTGTTGACACATTCGTAGTAAGGCTTGCCCTCAAAGCTCTCCCTCACAATCTTCCTCCTCACGAGGAAGTCGTTTCCAAAGACCACCTTTCCCTCCCTGTCTATCAGAAGGTATCCCTCGCCAACCTGACTGAGAAACTCCTTAAGAAGGCTCATGGGAGTAGAGGGTGTTCACTATCTTCTCAAGCCTTTCCTCAAGCTCCTGCTCTGTGCCGGCAACCAGGTTTATATGCCCCATCTTTCTTTTTGGCTTCCTCTCCTTGCCATACCAGTAGAGCTTTGTCCCATCCATGGAAAGGATGCTGTGAAGGTCCATATCTTCCAGAGAGAGCCCCAGTATGTTGACCATCCCTGACGGGGACTTGAGCCTTGTAGAGCCCAGAGGAAGACCGCATATGGCTCTCAGGAGGTTCTCAAACTGGGATGTGTAGCATCCATCAAGGCTGTAATGACCCGTGTTGTGAGGCCTTGGTGCAAACTCATTCAGGAGAACCCTCCCGTCCCATGTGTAGAAAAACTCAACCGCCATGAGCCCCACGAGAGCAAAATCCTCCATAAGGGAAAGAAGCATATCCTCCGCCTCTCTTATGGCTAGGCTTCTCGTCTGGTTGTAAAGGAGTATCCCCCCCTCGTGGCGGTTTACGGTAAGAGGATATATTCTGCTGTTGCCCTTTCTGTCTCTGACCCCTATGAGGGAGAACTCAAAGCTAAAGTCTATAAAACGTTCTATGAGAAAGCTTTCCTCCTGAGAGTGATTTTTCAGTATGTTATCCAAATCCTCCAGATAGTAGACCCTGTATTGACCTTTTCCATCGTAACCCAGTTTTTCTGCCTTGACCACACAGGGAAGCCCAAACTCTCTTACTGTATCCTTCAGGCTCCCCCAGCCTGACAGAGTAAAGTCTGCGGTGGGATAGCCCCTTTTTCTGTAAAACTCCTTCTCCCTTATCCTGCTCCTCTTTATCTCAAGCACATTGAGGGATGGCGTGGTAAGGTCATATACCTTTTCAAGAACACCCTCCTCTATGTGTTCAAACTCGTAGGTTATGACATCACAGTGCCTTATAAAGTCTTCAACCCCTTCTGGCGGAAACCACCTGTCTGCAATCCTGCTGGCAGGAGACCTGGGGTCGGGGTCAAGCACAAGAAATTCAAAGCCAAGCTTCCTACCCTCAAGTATGGTCATCCATCCCAGCTGTCCGCCACCGAGAATGCCTACCCGCATGGGAAAATTATAAAACTTCCAGATAACCAAATCCCTGCCCCGTTCTCACCCCCAGTCCGTATTGATACACAAACCTCAGCACTTCAGGGTTGTCGGTATTTATGAAAAACTCTCCAATAAAGGACCTTATGTATCCCCCGTAGTGCCTTACCATCTCTTCCTTGTAGTGTATGAGTCTGAAGGAAAAGGCTTTTACTTCTGGCTCGTAGCCTTTAATGGCTCTAAAGCGCCGGATTGTGTTTTCAAAAAGAACCTCCTGAAAATCCCTTTCCAGAGGAAGGGCATACCTGAGCTTGGGGTTGCCCTCATTGGCCCCAGCCCTTTCCACAACTACCGGAGAAAGCGTCTTAAAAGCACCCTTTGACCAGTCTCCCTCCTTTTCAAGTCTTACATCTTTGAGCACAAACTCCGCCTCCCCGATTTTGTGAACCTTTCCCCTCAACTCGGTTAATCCGTTGTAGAGCTTTACTCCATAAACGGGGTCTCCTGTGGAGATTCGGAGGTTCACAAACTTAACACCTTCAATGGCATCCCTGCTAAAGTTTATTTCCTTCCCAAGGTATACCGCAAAGGTGTAGGGTCTGACGGGGTTTTCAATAAACTCCCTTACTCCAAAGACCCTCTTCATCAGGGATATGAACCTGCGCCTGTAATCAAGGGGTATGCTGGTCTCTTCTGGATTTTCCAGCCTCACAAGGAAACGCATGGAAAAATTTTATAGTGGTGTCAGAAAGCATGCAATGCAGCTGTTATAATATTCTTCAAAAGACAAGGAGGTAGTCAATGAGGAGGATGTTGACACTAACCATTGTGACGGAACCCATCGGTGTGCTGAGCTACGGTGACAGGGTAGGTATTTACACGCTTCTAAAGAAAATAAACACAGTTTCTGGTGCTGAGTTGCCTTTTGCTTCTGATAAAATGCTGAGTTATGAGTTAAAAAGGGCCGGAAGGATTTATCACAACTGGAGACTTCTTGACGAGGAAATAGCAAAAAAGATTAAGTCAATAAGGGACCAGTCTGGTTCAAAGAAAAAGAGAGGGAAAAAGGAGGCAGAAGAAAAAGAGTTATTCTCTGAAGAGGAGAATATTAATGCATCGGTTGATTACGGTAAACTTTCAGTGGAAATCATTAAAGATTACGAAGAGGCAGACCTGTTTGGCTTTATGTTCCCTCTCAGGAACGAAGGAGCCCTGAATCGCAACAAAGCCGTTGTGTTTGACCACATAATCTCTGTAAAGCCCTTTACAGGCTCCCAAAATCTAATACATAACCTTGATGCAAGAGAAAGGTATCTAAAACACCTCGGAGAGGATGACAAGTCCAGACAGGCAATTGTCTACTTTGAGGAGCACAGGTCTCCGTACATATACACCGTATCCATTGAACTGGACAGAGTGGGAAGAGAGGACAGAAGTGGAGAGCTGGCAGTGGAAAACTCAGCAAGAGCAAAAAGAGTTTTGCAGGTGCTTGATATACTGGAAAAGAGCTTTGCAAGAAGGGTTGGTGGTAGAGTATATCCTCTCACACCACTTTTCATGGTAGGGGGCGTCTATGAGTATTGCGTGCCTTACTTCATTAATGCTCTGGGAGTTGACTACGATGGGAATAAGGTAAGCGTCAGCTTCAGAAAAAGTCTGATACCAAAGGGGCTTGGTTTCGTAACTGGTGCGAGGGGTCTCGGTGAACTTCTTGAGGTGAGTGGATGTGATGATGTAAAGAGTATGGAAGATGCCTTTTCAAAGTTGAGGCAGGAAGTAGAGGCTTGTTATGCAGAAGCCCAGCAAACTGCTTAAGTTCAGGCTCTTCTCAAAGTTTGCCTTTTTCAGGACAAGGTTTTCCTTCAAGGGAATTGAGACCTACCCTCTACCAACACCATCAACCATAATAGGACTTTTATACACTGCCTGTGGGAAAAAGTGGAAGGAAGAGGTTTTTGATATGTCCATACAGGGATACTTTGAGGGTAGTATGGAAGACTTCAGGTGGCACAGAGCGGTAGATTTTAACGGAAAAAGCATAGACCGCTACGTTCTGAGGCTGCCCCTTTTGCTAAACCTTGAGGTTGTGGTTCATGTAAAAAGTCAGGATAGGGATACTCTTGATTATTTTCTGGAAGGTCTTTTGAGACCGAGGAGCATCCTGAGGCTCGGGGAGTTTCCAACCTCTATAATCAGTGCGGGTTATGTTGAGTATGAAGAAAGGGAGGCAGATTTCCTGACTATACCATACGATGCATGGGTGCCGGAGGACATTAACAGTGGTTTTAAAAGAGGCTCAAAGGGTATTTATTTCAAGCTACCCACCTTTTGGTCTTCTGTTAACAAACCAAGAGAATTCATTTACAGGGGATATTATTACCATACAAAAGGCAGTCTTCTGCATGGGAGAAGTATCCTGTATGACGAGGAGGGTTTACCTGTATGGCTGTGAAGTTTCTGATTGACAACTGGCTGATGGCGGTTTCTGCAGTAGGTTTTCTGGAGATACTCGCCCAGCATGACCCAGAGCTATACAGAAAAGTTGTAAGCGTGCAGGACAGGTATTTACTTGTTGACAAGAACTTCTGGGATGATGTTTTTCCAGATATTTATGAAGATTGGGCAAAGAAGAATAGGGGGCTACTTATATCTTTTCACAAGAATAATGTTAGAGTCGGAGGGAACATAGCTATAAAGTCAGAGCCACCCTACTTGAGATTTCAAACAGGTCCACTGAGTGAATTTCTGTGTCAGTTTTGTCTTGAAAGGAAGGCATACTTTAAAGTTGACGGGAGAACGGTAAGAGTTTTTGAAAGGGAGATTTTTACACCGCTTGGAAGTTCCGATGACATACCGAGTAACTTCTCGGGGGGACGGAACAACCTCTACATATGCAAAGAGTGCGAGTCCCTTATATACTGCTCAAGTGCTGGCTTTACACGCTTTCGTGGCTCAAACTACTTCCTTTACGTGGAAGAAGACCCTATAACTCTCTGGAAACTAAACTCTTATTTCAAAAGGAAGGTAGAAGGCATAAAAAGGGATAACAGAAGTGTAAGACAGGAGTTCCTTGATATGTCCTTCTTACTTCTCTCAAAGGTAGCCTCTATAAGATTATCGCGGATATATCTTGTTGAACTCAGCTCTCTTGGACAGAATTTCAATGTGTATAGCTCTCACCTTCCGAGAGAGATAATAGAGGTTCTGAACAACTATCTTTCAAAGTTTCCCACAAGGCTTGAGAGTATATACTCTGATGTGCTAAAGCAGGCAAAAGGCAGAAATCTCTATCCTGTTATAATCCGCTTGCTGGAGGGATGGAGTAGATTTAAAAAGGATAAAAAAGAAACCTCATCAGGCAGGGATGAATACATGAGGATATCCAAAAATTTGAGTCTGTATGAAATTGATTTTCTTTTGAGGTTTCAGAAAGAACTTGAAGGAGGGTATACCATGAATGGGAACGTATACGCAGACATAGCAAGGAAGATATCTGCCAGCACCGAGGAAAGGCAAAGGCAGAAGCTGGTCTATGACCTTCTGAGACACATAAGACAGCAGGATGTGCACGGTTTTGTAGAGAGACTTCTATTTGAACTCAACAAGGTAGAGGGTCTGCAACTTGATGCAAGGGAGAGAAAGGGGCTGGAAAAGCTCGCGCTTGGCGAGGACTTTAAGAGTGCTTCTCTGGTGATGGTTGCTCACCTTGTGGGAGGTGACGCAAGGGGGCAGTCAGGAGGGGAAGAAGATGAAGAGTTTCAATCTGAGTGATTACCTTGCAAAACCTGATGGGACAACCCTTCATGAGCATGTTAACTGGTTGCTGAATAACCTTGAGACTCTCAAGGCTTTATACGGAGATAGGATAGAGCTAACCTGTCCAGAGCCCTACAGACCATTTTTGTGGAAGTCTCTTGAGCTTGCCTGCAGGTATCATGACCACGGGAAAATGTGCTCTGATTTTCAAAAAGCCATGAAAAAGGGGGTAAACCCCTCCATAAGACACAACTGTCTTAGCCCTGCTTTCTTTATTCAATCTGTCCCAGAAGTGTTATCTGATGTGCCAGAAGACATAAAAAGTGACCTCATATTTCTCATATGCAACGCAATCCTTTACCATCATCACAGACTGTCAAAGGTAGAAGACATAGAAAATGTATTGAGGGAGGAGTTTGGAATAGATGGCTTGAACTCGCTGGTAAAACACCAGATTAATAAGGGTGAATACGGTTCAATGGATGAATATTTCAGGGACGACTCTGAAGAGTTATATGGGTTTTATTATCTTCTGAAAGGTCTCCTGCTCCGTATAGATCACGCGAGTAGTGCAAAAATACTGGTTGAAAAAGACCCCTTACATGAGGTTTTTAAAGTAGTAGAGCAAAAAATAAAAAATCTCAAACCTTTTCAGAGGCAGGTGTATGAAGAAAGGGATAAAAATTTAATACTCAAGGCTCCGACAGGAAGTGGCAAAACGGAGGCTGGCTTGCTGTTTATGGACTCAAAAGGCTTTTTTGTCCTTCCGGTAATAACCTCAATAAATGCCATGTATGAAAGGTTTGTAAACTTGTTTGGAAGTAATAAAGTAGGGCTGTTGCATTCAAATGCTTTCTCGTATCTATATTCAAGGTCTTCTGAAGACAATACTGTGGAAAGCATCTATGAAGATGTGGAGTATGCAAACAACTTTGCCTATCCTCTCCTAGTCTGCACCCCAGAACAGATACTGCCTTTCGTGCTGAGGTTTAAGGGTTTTGAGAAGTATTACTCTGTGCTTTCTTATTCAAGGCTTGTAATAGATGAAGTGCACGCTTACGACCCAGTGGCTATGGCATATGTGTTCAAGGCAGTAGAGCACACAGTCAAACTTGGAGGTAAGGCTCTGGTAATGAGTGCAACCATACCGGATTTTCTGGAGAGGGATTTCATAAATCTCGGCTTTGAGCTCATAGAACATGAGGAAGAAGACATAATAAGACACCGCATAGCTCTGGTGGATAAGCCTGTGGAAGAGGCTACTGATAGCATACTAGAGCTTTCACAGAAGGGTAAGGTTCTCGTAATCGTGAATACAGTTAGCAAAGCTCAAGAGTTATGCAGGAAGCTTGAGGAGCGTTCACTCAAGGTTTACCTACTGCACTCAAGATTTATACAGAGAGATAAGAGACGACGAGAGAAGGTGCTAAGATGTGCTATACAGACCAAAGAGAGGGGCATATTCATAACCACACAGCTTGCAGAGGTGTCGTTGGACATAAGCGCAGACTACCTGATAACAGAGCTTTCAACAATAGATAGCCTTATACAGAGGATGGGGAGGGTCAACAGAAGGGGAGAAAAGGGAAAGCCTGACAGTCCAAACGTCTTTGTATACACGCAGGAACCCTCCGGGGTTGGCTCTGTATACCACAAAGACCTTGTGCAGACAACTTTAGAAGCTCTGAAACCTTTTGACCGCAGTCTTTTATCAGAGAAGGATAAAAGGGATATTGTCAACCGGGTTTTTGCCAAGGTTGATAACTTCCGCAGGGAGTATGAAGATACAAAAGTTTATGTAGACAGACTATGGGAGCTAAATGGATACATAGAACCATCAGAGAGAAAAGAAGCAATGAAAAACTTCAGGAGAATCTTCAGTCTGAGTGTAGTGCCGCAGATATATAAAGAAAAGGTTTCATCAATGATTAAAGAGTTTAGCAGGGAAAAAGGAATTGGAAAGCTAAAGGTGCTGATGAAAATCTCCGATTATTGCCTTCCTGTGCCATATTATCTATACCTTCAAGATCGTGATAGATTTCTCAAGATTAGCGAGCTTAAGGGATATAACATATACTGGTTCAGGGGAAACTACAGCAAGCATCTTGGGCTCCTATCACTTGCTGACGCTGATGACACCTATCAGGACAACATCCTCTGATGGACCTTAGAGAGCTCAGATACAGAGGCACGCAGGTAGCTTACTCCGTGGTGTGCGAGCGAAAGCTGTGGCTCTTTTCAAGAGGTGTGAGCTTTGAGCACCTTTCTGAGTGGGTGCAGCTTGGAAGACTTCTGGATGAGAGGAGCTTCAGGAGGGAGAGGGAAGAGGACTTTTACGATGAGCCAGTGAGGGTGGACTTCATAAGGTCCAGAAGGGGTCTTGTGGTGCATGAAGTAAAACACTCAAGGGCAATAGAGACCGCCCACGAGCTTCAGGTCAAGTATTACATCTACTACCTGCGTAAAAAGGGTCTGGAGGTTTCCCACGGAGTCATCCATTATCCAAGGGCAAGGCAGATAAGAGAGGTCTACCTTACGCAGGAGGATGAGGGACTTATAGAGGATGCCCTGTTGCATATGGGGGAGGTGCTCTCTCTGAGCTTACCACCCCCAGTGATAGATAAACCTTACTGCAAAAAGTGTGCCTACGAGGAGTTCTGTTATGGGTAGGGTCTACTACATAACGCACAGTGGAGAGCTAAGGCGTGAGGAAAACACCATCGTGTTTGAAAACTCCGAGTTCAAAAAGTCCATACCCATAGAAGACCTTGATGAACTCTTCTTGCTCTCTGAGATTTCCACCAACAGCAAGGCTCTGGGTCTGCTGTCAGAGAGAGGTGCAGTGGTGCACTTTTTCAACTACTACGGATACTACATAGGAAGTTTCTATCCAAGAGAAAAAAATCTATCCGGTTTCCTGCTGGTCAGTCAGGTCCAGCACTATCTTCAAAAAGAAAAAAGGCTCTATCTGGCAAAGAGCTTTGTGGAAGGTGCCATAAAAAACCTGTGCCCCTTTCTTCAGATTGAGCAGGAGACATACCTTTCTGAGCTCTCTTTTGCTGAGGACATACCACAGGTCATGGCGGTGGAAGCGAGGCTGAGAAGGGACTTTTACGAGAAGTTATCCCAAGAAACAGGCTGGGACTTTGAAAAGAGGACAAAAAGACCACCTCATAATCCACTCAACGCCCTCATATCCTTCGGAAACTCTCTCGTTTACGCCAAGGTGCTGGGAGAGATATACCAGACACAGCTCAATCCCACTATAAGCTACCTGCACGAGCCCTCAGAAAAGAGGTTTTCCCTTTCTCTTGACGTGGCGGAGCTCTTCAAACCTATCCTCTCGGACAGGCTCATAGTCCAGCTCATAAAGGAGAGAAAACTCACAGAAGAGCACTTCCTTCAGGAACTCCAGTATGTCTATTTGAGCAGAGAGGGCAGGAGGGTCTTCGTGCAGGCTTTCAATGACCTCCTTGAGTCCACAGTCAGACACCGCAGGCTGAACCGCAAAGTCTCTCACCGCCAGCTCATAAGGCTTGAGCTATACAGGCTGATAAAACACCTGCTGGAGGAAGAAGTCTACAGACCCCTCAACTATTGGGCTCTCTAATGTGGGTCATACTTGTCTACGACATATCCACAGTAGATAAGGAAGGACAGAAAAGGCTCAACAAAGTCCGGAAAATTGTAAAGAGATACATCCACCACGTGCAGAAGTCCGTGTTTGAGGGAAGTATCAGCCTGTCAAGACTGGAGAGGCTCAAGGCTGAGCTTCTTGAAGTTATAGACCGCCGGCAGGACAGCCTGATAATCTACATCTTTGAAGATATGGTGAACCACAGTCGAGAGATTCTCACCGAAGGCGAAGACCCCACCTCTAACCTGCTTTAAGAGTCCCAACTTGAAGAAGACCAGCTATCCCACGAGGAGCTTCCACTGTCCCAGCCGGAGGAGCTCCAAGAGTCATTCCAGCTTGAAGAGCTCCATGAATCATCCCAGTTTGAAGAACTGCTGTGGTCATCATGGTGAAAAACATGATACATAGGGCAGGATGGGTCCCAGAGGGCACGGGAAAGGTCACAGTTATCTTCATGCCATCTCCTGTAGTGGTCATCATCTTCATAGAGACTGGAGGAGCTTTCCCATCTTTCACGGTTTTCATAACTGTCAAGAAGACCGGTGGAGCCTTCTGAGGTTGAAAAACCGCTTGTTCTGCCCATACCGCCATCCTTGTAGCTCGCATCGGAAGATGCAGACCATCCACTAGGCAGACCGCCATAAAAGTTCCCTCCGCTATAGTCAGGAGGGAAAGCCTCATCGTTAGCAGATTTTACTCTCCATAGAAGGAAAAGGATAGCCAGAATCAGCAGAATCAGCTCCATGGTTCACCTCCCTTCTGACTTATTAATATAACCACATGAAGTGTCTGTATCTGACAAACACTGTGCTATAATAATAGAACAAGAGTTAGAGGGGTTATGCCCCCATGACATCTTGGCAACTGAATAGGGCTCTAACTTTTACTGTGCCATACGACCGTATGACCATACGACCATATGTATGGTTTTACGGTCTTACGGCGGTATGGCGTGTGCTTCTGAGCGTTGAAAGTCAAGGCTTTGAATTTGATAATAACACACTCAAGTCTGCAGAACCTCCGACTTCTGGCAAATAACCCCCTTTTGAGAGGGGTGGGGGGTTGACAAAAGG
>NZ_JBJXCT010000008.1:0-92030 GCF_046159715.1 Pampinifervens navoyensis | reverse complement strand
ACATGGCGGTAATTTCTTACAATCTCCATAGGCTCTGGAGTGCAGGGATGCTATAACTTGCAACTTGCGTTATAATATTCTTATGGTCGGCACGCTGCCACCGGAAGTGGTGATGAAACTCCAGGAAAAGCTCGGCAGAGAGGAAGCCCTTGAGTTTATAAAAGCCCTTGATGAAAGCCTGAAAGAACTCAGCCTTCAGAGAAAGATTGAGCTCAAAGAAGAACTCACAAAAGAGCTCGTCACAAAGGCTGACCTCAGAGAAGAGATAGCCAAACTCAGAGAAGAGATAGCAAGACTTGAGGGTCAGATTGCTGAAGTGAGGGCAGAAACATCCTCTATAAAGTCCGAAATAAAGAGGCTTGAAAGCTACATAAAGATAGTCATCGTCCTGTTTCTAATAGCCATAGCCCTGTACAGTCCGGTGTTCTTTGAGCTTGTAAAGATGCTTGTTAAAATCTAAGGCATGTTTTCCTTCAGAATAATAAAATCTGATGGCAGTGCAAGGCTTGGCGAGCTTATAACTCCTCGCGGGAAAATAGAAACGCCTGTCTTCATGCCCGTTGGCACACAGGGGACTGTAAAGGCGATACTTCACAAAGACCTTCTGGATATAGGCACTCAGATTATTCTGGGTAACACATACCACCTCTATCTCAGACCAGGTGTGGAGGTTATAAAAGAGGCGGGGGGGCTTCATGCCTTTATAGGGTGGGGCAGACCCATTCTCACTGACAGTGGGGGCTTTCAGGTCTTTTCCCTTTCAAAAGGGAGGGGTGATGGAAGGTCAAGGGTCAGAGTGAGCGACGAAGGCGTGGAGTTCAGAGACCATATTGCGGGTGACCTTCATTTTTTTACTCCTGAAAGGGTTGTAGAGATTCAGGAAGCCTTTGGCTCTGACATAATGATGCCGCTTGATGAGTGTGTGGAGCATCCCACCACCTACGCCTATGCAAAGGTTGCCCTTGAAAGGACAATAAACTGGCTTGACAGGAGTATAAGGGCCAAGAGGAGAGATGACCAGGTGCTCTTTGGAATAGTTCAGGGAGCCTTCTTTGAGGAATTGAGGGTGGAATCCGCCCTGAGAACTGTGGAAAGAGGCCTTTTGGGTTACGCCATAGGAGGGCTCTCTGTGGGTGAACCCAAAGAAGTCATGTATGCGATGACGGAGATAGTATGCCAGCACCTTCCTTGGGAAAAGCCCAGATATCTCATGGGAGTTGGTATGCCGGAGGATATAGTGGAGGCGGTTGCAAGGGGTGTGGACATGTTTGACTGCGTGGCGCCAACACGCATGGCGAGAACTGGGACGCTCTTTACTTCAACGGGTAAGATAAACATACGCAACGAGAGGTATAAAAAGGACTTTTCACCCCCAGACCCAGAGTGTGACTGCTACACCTGCAGAAACTTTACCAGAGCATACCTGAGACACCTTTTCAATGCAGAGGAAATATCAGCATACATACTCAACACCATACACAATCTCCGCTACTATCACAGGCTAATGGAGAAGGTAAGAAGGTCCATAAAGGAGGGCAGGTTTGAGGAATTCAGAAGTTCATGGCACAGGTCCTATAGCTTACAGGCCTGACTTTCTTGCAAAGAAAGTTCTTGTCCTTATGATGGTTTTCCTGCTTTCCTTTTCTACAGAAATGGAGAAGGAAAATATAAGATTGGCTCAGACATACTTTTACAGAGGATACATAGAATACGAACAGGGTAATTACGGGGATGCAATAGCGGAGTTCAGCAGGTCCTTTCTTATGGACAGGCAGGGATACTATGGTGAGCTCTCTTACCTTTACATTGGCATATCTTATGCTAAACTCTCCTACAGAAAGGGCAGAAGGGAAGGAATTCTCTCCGCCATAGCTTATCTCAACATGTATCCTTACTACTACAAGAAGCCCACCTACCTTTTCCTTCAGCGTGAGTTTATAGGCGATGCGTATATTTTCATGGGTTTTTACCCCAGGGCAAAAGATGTATTTTTGAGCCTCTACAGAGATACTGCCAGGGATGACTACCTGCTGAAGTTTCTTTACGCCGATTCCCTTTCTGGTGGCCAAAATAGCCAGCTTCTTAACAGGATAGACCCAGAGGCACTCGTAGAAAAAAAATACTTTTATCACCTCGTTAAGGGCTTCTATGCCTTTAACGCAGGCAACTACTCAGAAGCACTGAAGGAATTATCTGAAGCTCGCAACCTCAACAGGTATCTGGAAGAGGAGCCTGAGTTTCTATACAGGTATGCGGTAAGCAGTTTTATGAAGGAAAACTGGAGAAGTGCAATCTTTTACTTTGAACAGCTTGATAGAAAGGATATATACAGGAAATACTCTGACTCTGTCAATTACTATCTTGCTCTCATATACCTCTTAAACAGAAACTATGCGGATGCAAAGAAGAGGATTGAAAACCTCACAGAATCAAAGACTCTAAAAACAAGCCTTCTTCTCTCCCAGCTATGGCTTTTTCCAGAGTTTCTTGAAAAGTATGATAGAGATTTCAGGAACTACAGAAAGATTCTAAAGGACATAGCCTGGACTTATCTGAACAGCGTATACTCGATTCCAGCCTTTCTTGGCATATACTACTACTCTCTGAAGGAAGGAAAGTTAGAGGACAGAGACCTTTTAAGGTTGAAAAGGCTCACACTGCCTGGGGATATTGTCTTTGAGGACATTAGGGTGAAGTTAGAGCCCATGTTGTCCACTCTGCAGAGCCTTATGTCAGAGGTAAATCCCTATGGTAAGGAGGCAAACTTTCTGATAGAGCTATACGGCGTAAACCCTGAAAATTATGCTCTCCTCTTTGGATACGAGAAACTGGCAAGGGCTGTGGTTTACACGGGAGACCTGAAGCTCAGAGACATCCCTGCAAAGCTGGAGGAACCACTGAGAAGCTTTCTCCTGGGTCAGATTTTACTTCTTGAGGGGTCAGAGGAGGGACTGAAGATGGTTGAGTCCTCGCTTGGAAGGCTGACAGGTGAGGACAGGATGGAAGCTCTCTTTATAAAGGGCATATACAGGAAAGACATAAAACTTCTTGAGGAGTTTCTTTCTCAGGAGCTTTCAGAGAGGCTTGCACCCTACTCAGAGCCTGCCCTTCTGGAGCTGGGTGATTTTTACTACACAAGAGGGCAGTATGAAAGGGCAAAGCTTTACTATCGGAGATATCTGGAGAAAGCTCAGGAGGGAGACCTTTACTGGCTTGTTGCCTACAGACTTGCAAAAGCTGGTGAGTTGACAGGGGATGTGGAGACAATAAACTGGGTTGTAAAAAAGGCTGAGGGGAAAGATAATATTATAAGCAGGGTTATAATTATTTTCTGGGGGTGAAGAAGATGGATATTTTTAAGGGAGCGGACAAGGTGATACCTTTTCTGAACTATGCATGGAAAAGGCACAAGGTAATCCTCAGCAACATAGCCAACTCAGACACCCCCAACTACAGGACAAAGGATGTGGCTTTCAACCTTGAAGAGGGCGGCAATCTGAAAACCACACAACCACGCCATATAAAACCCGCGGCTTCTGGAGATTTTAAAGTCTTTGAAGTCAGGAAAAGGCTTGTGGGTAACGACCTGAACGATGTAAGCGTGGAGGAAGAAATGGCAAAGCTCAGCCAGAACAGGATAGCCTATGAGGTTTACATGCGTTTTGCTACAGGAAGCCTTGAAAAGCTGAACAATGTGATAAGGGAGGGAAGACAATGATGGACCTTTTCAGAACCTTTGATGTGTCCGCAAGTGGAATGCAGGCTCAGAGAATAAGGTTCAATACCGTTGCCAGCAACCTGGCTAACTTTGAATCCTACAGAATCACAGGTGAACCCTTTAGAAAGTTAGAGCCTGTCTTTGAAGCGGTTGAAAGGGAAGAGGATATTCAAAAAGGGCGGGTGCCTGTGAGGATCAGGGAAATAAGGGAGTCTGATGAGCCCTTCAGGGTTGTCTTTGACCCCACAAACCCAAGAGCGGACGCAGAGGGATTTGTTAGGCTTCCCAATGTGGAGCTTGTTAAGGAGATGGCAGATATGATATCCGCCATGAGAAGCTACGAGGCGAACCTCAACGCCTTCAGGACTACAAGAGAGATTGCACAGAGGACGCTTGAGCTATGGAGATAAGAGCTGTAGATGGACTTTTAAAGCAGAGACTGAGCCCGCAGAGGGGTGAAAGGGGGGATTTTCTGCAGGAGCTTGGCAGGTTTGTTCAGTGGGTCAATAAAGAGCAGCAGAAGTCTGACAGCATAAGGGAAGCAGTCCTCAGGGGTGCTGAGATTCCACTCCATCAGATGGTTATAGAGTTTGAGAAGGCGAGAACTGCCCTTAACCTTCTTATTCAGGTCAGGAACAAGCTCCTTGAAGCCTTCCAGGAGCTAAACAGAATGCAGGTTTAAAATATGGCGGACATAAGGGAAACGTTAAACAACCTGAAGGACAGATTTACAGCACTCTCTACCGCCCAGAAAATAACCCTCATAGCTGTGCCAGTCCTCGTTCTGGGTGCTCTCATAGCCATAGCAACCCTCGCCACAAAGCCCAGCTATACTGTTCTCTATTCCGGTCTCTCTCAGGAAGACATGTCTGCAGTCATGGCTGAGCTTGATAAGGAGGGACTGAGTTATAAAGTGGGACAGGATGGAAGGAGCATACTGGTTCCAGAAAAGCAGGCAAGGGATATAAGGCTAAAGCTGGCGGCTAAGGGCATACCCAGCAAGGGGATAGTGGGGTATGAGGTCTTTGACAAAACGGGCATAGGAGTCTCAGATTTTCAGAATCAGGTAAACTTCAAGAGGGCTGTGGAGGGTGAGCTCTCAAGGACAATTCTGAGGATGGCGGGCATTGATGATGTGAGGGTAAGCATAGGCATGCCACAGAAGTCCATATTTCTAAGGGAGGAAGAAGAACCAACTGCAAGCGTCTTTATAAAGCTAAAGCCGGGTCATGAACTTACTCCAGAACAGGTAAAGGCAATAAGGAACCTTGTTTCTGCAAGCGTTCCGAGGTTAAAGCCCAAAAACGTGGTGGTGGTGGATGATAAGGGCAGGGACCTTACAGCCATGCTGGAGGATGCGGAGGACTTTGCAAGAGATAGAGAGTTGAGGCTCAGGACTGAGTTTGAAAGGAGGCTTGAGAGGGAGGTGCAGAGAGCTCTTGAAGAGGCTTTAGGCTTTGGTTCTGTAAAAGTTAAAGTCTCTGCAGACCTTGACTTTACAAAAAGAGAACAGAAAGAGGAAATTTACGACCCGGACATGACCGCTGTTGTCAGCCAGCAGAAGAAAAAGGAGAGAACCACCACCGGAGGGGTTGCAGGCGTCCCAGGTGCACAGGCAAACATACCACCAGGCACCGGTGCTGCAGCTGGGGCAGGTCAGGTGCTCACAGAGAGGAGCGAGACCATAACCAACTATGAGGTGAGTAAAAAGGAGGTTTACAGCGTTGACCCGCTTATAAAAGTCAGAAGGCTCAGCGTGGGAGTTCTTGTGGATTCAAACATAAAAAACCTTGACCTTGAAAAGGTTAAAAGAATAGTGTCTGCATCCGCGGGGATAGACCCTCAGAGGGGTGATGTGATAACCGTTGAAGCAATACCATTCCAGAAGCCACCCTTTGAAAAACCTGCACCGGATTACGAAGGGTATATAAAGCTCGGACTTCTTGCTCTTCTGGTAATTGTGATGAGTATAGTATCCCTGCTCATCTTGAGGAAAATCCTCAAGAAGAAGGAAGTTACCACGGTTCCTGCCCTGCCCGGAGTGCCAGCCCTTGAAGTTATAGAGGGTGCTGAGGAGATAAGAATGAAGGCGGAAAAGGTCGAAGCTGTGGAAGCGATTGTCAAAACTGCTAGGGAAGAACCAGAAAAGGTGGCAAAGATAATCAAAGGATGGTTAAGGAGTAAAGGTTAGATATGGCAGATGAGCTTCTCAGTCAGGAGGAAATAAACCTACTTCTCAAAACCCTTGGCAAGGAGGAGGAGAAAAAGGTTGAGGTAGAGGAGGAAAGGGTAAGACCCCTTGACCTTTCCCTTTTTGAACACATATCAGCCGGGAGAATCCCTGGTCTTGAGCTCATACTTGAAAGATGGATAAATGGACTGAGAAGGGGTCTTGCATCCCTGGTGGTCACCATCCCAAGCCTGTTTAAAGAAAGCCTGAGCACAACCAGGTTTGGAGAATTTACCACAAGACTACCAGTGCCCTGTGCCATAGGTCTTTTTAACATTGAACCCTTAAGGGGAACGTGCCTTCTGGCAATAGACCCCAAGCTAATATACATTGTGGTGAGCAGTGTATTTGGTGGTAGTGCAAAGCCTTACAAGATAGAGGGAAGGGATTTTACGCGTATAGAGACGAAACTGATTCAGAGGCTTCTGAACATATGCTACCAGGAGCTGGAGATAGCGTGGAGCACGATTATGGATGTGAAGATAAACCCTGTTGGCATAGAGACAAATCCAGCTCTTCTGACCATGTATCGTGCAAAGGAGAAGTTCATACTTCTGAAACTGGCAGTGGTGATAGAGGGCAACGAAGGACACATTCAGCTGGCAATACCGGAAAGTTCCATAGCACCTTACAGGGATATGTTAAAGGGGTCGGCAGATATAAAGAACAGAGAGCTTGAGGGAACCATTTTCAAAAGCTTTCAGAGAGTCCCATTAAGCATTGAAGTGGTCCTTGGAAGGGTAAACCTTAGCTTCAGGGAAGTGCTGGAACTGAAGGAAGGTGACCTGATAACCCTTGACAAACCTCTCAGGGAGGCTCTTGAGGTGAGAGTCCAGGGCAAGCCCAAGCTTCTGGCTTTTCTTGGTCAGCTCGGCAGCAAAAAGGCAATAAAGATATACGGACATCTTGAAAAGGAGGACTGACATGGAAGATGAGAAACAGGAGAACCTGGCAGACATGTGGGCGGAGGCTCTGAAAGAGCAGGAAGAGGCATCAAAGGGCTATCAACAGGAGCAGAAAGAAGAAACAGAAGTTGAGGTGTCCGACAGGCTAAGAAAGTTTCTGGACATACCTCTTCAGGTTGAGGTGATCGTTGGTTCGGCAACTCTGACACTGGGTGAGCTCCTTCACCTTACACCAGGCTCCGTGGTGGAGCTTGAGCAGAACGTGGAGACCCCAGTAGACATAAAGGTAAACGGAAAGCTGATAGCAAAGGGGGAAATAGTCATAGTGGAAGACAGGTTCGGAGTCAGGATAATTGACATAATAGCAAGGGAAGAGAGGATAAAGAAAGTTGTATAATACGAGGGGGAAGAGAAATGGCTATGGAAGATGTTAGACAGCTTGTCAGGGAGTTGCTGGAGGAGGTAAAGAGCCTTGAGGCAAAGCTGGATGAAGTTGTAAAGCCCCTTGAGGAGACGTCAAGCACCCTTCCCATGGCAAGCGGTAGTCTGGAGGATGTAATAAGGTTTACAGAACAGAGCGTTCATCAGATAATGAGCATAATAAACGAGCTTATGAAGGAGCTAGAGAGGGTTCAGGAAGACGTGGACTTCCTTCTGAGCCTAAACCCTGTGAGTGGTATAAGGTCAAGGCTTGAAAGCATAAGGGAGAGGTCAAAAAAGCTCTCTGAGCTTCTACTCCAGGTCATAACCCTCATGTCTTTTCAGGACCTTGCCAGTCAACAGATAAAAAAGGTAATAGAGGCTCTGGAGGATATGAAAAAAACCATACTGAAAATCGTGCTTTCTTCCATAGAGGCTTCCTCTCTTTCCAGCGAACAGAAGGAAAAAATCGTGGGCAAGGCTACGGAAATGCTCACGGGTGATAGAATATATCAGGAGGATGTGGATAGACTTCTTGAAGAGCTCGGGCTTTAGGAGGTAAAGCATGCCGCCGAAGGAGGCAAGGTTTCTCGTGGTTGATGATATGAGCACCATGAGGAAGATAATAAGGACAATACTCAACCAGCTCGGTTATACAAGCGTGGAGGAGGCAGAGAACGGCAAGGAAGCCCTTGCAAAGCTGAGAGGGGGTAACTACGACTTTGTGCTTCTTGACTGGAACATGCCAGAAATGGATGGCCTCGAGACCTTAAAGCAGATTAGGGCAGAAGAAAAGCTCAAAGGAATACCCGTTATAATGGTGACAGCAGAGGCAAAGAAGGAGAACGTGCTTGCGGCCATTCAGGCTGGAGCAAACAACTATGTGGTAAAACCCTTTACACCAGAGACTCTTAAAGAAAAGATAGAGAAGGTCTGGACTGCCATAAAGGGTTAGAAGATGTTTTGGAAGAGAGAAAAGGAAGAGGAAAGGCTGAAGGATGAACTGGAAAAACTCAAAAGGAAAGCCGCCCTCTATGAACTTGCCCTTAACCATGTTTCAGAAGGCGTAAGGGTGGAGCTGGATGGGGAGGTAATTTTTGAAAAAGGACCAGAGGGTGAAGAGGTAAAAATTTCTGAAGGTGTCAGCATATTCAGGAAGGTAGAAGAAAGAAAGCAAGCAGAAGAGTTCCTTCCAGACCTTACGGAGACACTTAATCCTATCCTTGAAAGGGCTCAACACATGAGGGAAACCTTTGAAGAGACTCTTAAGGAGTTTGAGGACGTTTACAGAACACTTATAAATGGGCTTGAGCTCATAGGATACATGTTTAAGAAGCTGGAAGAAGAAACTCAGGACATGTACAACATGAAACAACTGACCGACGAGCTAAGAGAGAAATCAAAATACATAGAAAACATAACAAGAATAATAGAAGGCATATCAGAGCAGACAAACCTCCTTGCCCTCAATGCTTCCATAGAAGCTGCAAGAGCTGGTGAGCAGGGAAGGGGCTTTGCAGTGGTAGCAGACGAGGTTCGCAAGCTTGCACAGAAGTCCATGGAGTCTGCAAAAGACATAAGCAGGAATCTGAAAGAGATAAGAGATGGTATAAGAAACATAGCTGAAAAGATAGAGATTGGCCTTGAAGACATAAAGTCTCTCAAGGATACTTCAGATGATACAAGAACCATACTGGAGATAATAGAGGACAGGCTCAAGGCTGTAAAGGAAGTTTACGAGGGGCTTATGAAAAGCATGAAGGAATACATAGAAGAACTTGAAAAAATAACCCAGGAGGTGTGTCATGGAAAAGTCGGAGGCCCTGGAGAGACTTCTGGAGCAGTTGGAGAAGATAAGAGAGCTTTCTGACAATCTCACTCGCATAGCAAAGCAGACAAACCTTCTTGCCCTCAATGCGGTCATTGAAGCCGCAAGGGTAGGGGAGATGGGTAAGGGCTTTTCCGTTGTGGCTGCAGAATTCAGAAAACTGGCGGAGACTTCCAACAAGATAGCGGGGGAAATGAAAGCGGTGCTGAGAGATATAGAAAATGAGGTGTCAGGTATGAAAAGGGAGGAGTGAAAATGGACACCTACGCAATGCCAGAGATACTCAGGACAGGGGCAAACGAGCTTGAAATAGTTAACTTCAGAATTTATGAGGACAGACCAGAAGGGCTCTATCAGTGGATACTGGGCGTGAACGTGGCAAAGGTGAGAGAGGTTCTCAGGCTTCCTGAGATAACAAGGGTCCCCAACATGCCAGAGTTTGTGGAAGGTATGGCGGAGGTTAGAGGAGAGCTGATACCCGTGGTGAGTCTGGCAAGGTGGATGGGTATACCTGAACCTCCAGAGAGGAGAAAGTATCTACTGCATCTTGAATTCCTCAGGGAAAAGGTTGGGGTTGTAGTGCACGACGCCAAGAGGATAATGCGTATATCCTGGGCGGACATTAAAAAGCCTCCAGAAGTTCTGAATCTCAAGCTGGGCGGCAGGATAACCGGGATTGTGGACACGGAAGAGGGAATGCTCCTCATACTGGATTTTGAGGGCATACTTCATGACATGGGTCTTCTCAAGGTATTCGGAGAAATGGAGGCGAAGGAAATTGCCCAGAGAGAGACAAAGCATTACACTGTGCTCCTCGCTGAGGATTCTGCAGTGGCAAGAAAGATAATAAGCGATACTATGGAAAGTGCAGGGCATACTGTCATAGCCTGCGAGGACGGTCTTGAAGCTTGGGAGAAGCTTAACGAGCTTCTTGAAAGGGCAAAATCGGAGAACAGAAACATAAAGGACTATGTGCAGGTTGTGTTTACAGATATTGAGATGCCCCGCATGGATGGTCTTACTTTCGCGAGGAAAATAAAGGAAACACCAGGCCTCATGCACCTGCCAGTGATAGTAAACACAACCCTGTCTGACGAAGCCAACAAACAGAAGGCTCTGAGCGTGGGAGCTGATGCATACCTTGTGAAGTTTGACGCAAAGGAGATGCTTGAGCTCGTGGAGAGGGCAGGAGGTGGAAAACTATGATACCCGAGGAAATGAGAGAGATATTTGAAGAGTTTGTGATAGAAGCCAGAGAGCATCTTGACAGCCTTGAACATATAATTCTGGAACTTGAGAAAGACCCCAGGAACTCTGAGCTGATAAACTCAGCCTTCAGAAGCATGCATACCATAAAGGGGGGTGCAGGCTTTCTTGGGCTGTCAGCCATAGTGGAGGTAGCCCACAGAGCGGAGGATGTGCTTGGCAAACTCAGAAGCGGTGAACTTGCCTTTAACCGGGACATAGGTGATGCGATTCTTAAGGCTGTTGACTTTATAGGGGAAGCCCTTTCCCTTTACTCAAAGGGTGAGGAAGCCAGAACAGATGAGGAACTTATAAGCATGCTCTTGTCAATACTGCAGGGTGAAAGAGAAAAGATACCAGAACAAAAACACTCCCTTGAAGACCTCCTAGATAAATATGGGCTTTCTCACCTTAAGGGGAGGTCCATAGAAGATATACTTGAGGAAATTGTTCTTATGCCACCAGACAAAAGACCTCAGGAGCTCATAGATGCCCTGGACAGCCTCCTTAAAAAGCCGGCTCTGCCAGAGGAAATAGCAAAGGAAATAGAGGAGGAGGCAGACAGGATTATGATGCTGTACGCTGGCGAAGGGCTTTTGGAGGAGAAGGCGGTGGAGTCAGCCACTCAGGAAACTCAGAGCTCTGTAAAAACGAGCGCAGTAGAAGAGGAAAAGCCTCAGGAAAGGCGAGAAGGTAAGAAAGAGGAAGAGGTAGAACGTGTTCTTCGTATTGATGTGCAGAAGATAGAAAACCTCATGAATCTTGTGGGGGAGCTGGTGCTCGAAAGGAACAGACTTCTTAAAACCATTCAGTTTTTATCAGAGGAATACCAGTCAAGGTCCGTTGAAGAGCTGGAGACTGTGGTTTCTTCTATTGACAGGATAGTGGGTGACCTTCAGCTTGCGGTAATGAAGACAAGAATGCAGCCCGTGAAAAAGCTTTTCCAGAAGTTTCCCAGAGTGGTCAGAGACCTATCAAGACTTCTCGGGAAAGAAGTCCAGCTGATAGTGGAGGGTGAGGACACGGAAATGGACAAATCTCTTATAGAAAAACTTGAAGAGCCACTCATACACCTCCTTAGAAACAGCATTGACCACGGCATTGAGCCTGTGGAAGAAAGGGAAAGGCTTGGGAAGCCCAGAACGGGTAAATTAAAGCTCAAGGCATACTATCAAGGGGACAGGGTCTTTATATCCATTGAGGACGATGGAAGAGGTATAGATGTGCAGAAGGTAAAGAGAAAGGCCATAGAGAAGGGAATAATAACGCCCGAAAGAGCAGACAAGATGACGGAGAAGGAGCTCCTCTCTCTCGTATTCAGCCCTGGCTTCTCTACGGCGGATAAGGTATCCGAAGTCTCAGGCAGGGGCGTTGGTATGGATGTGGTTATGAACACTGTTATAAACTTCAGGGGAACAGTGGACGTCTGGAGCGAGAGGGGTAAGGGGACAAGGGTGGTAATGAGCTTCCCCCTCACCGTTGGAATAATAAAGTCCCTTCTAGTCAGCATCGGCGGAAGGCTCTTCTCCATACCAATATACTCTGTGCTTGAAATAGTCAGCGGTGATGATGCGATAATTTCTCAGGTGTCTGGAGAAGATGTGCTCATACTAAGGGAGAGCACCATCCCCCTTTTCAGTCTCGGTGAAATACTCGGCATACCAATGAACAAGATAGGCTACATAGTAGTTTGCCTTATAGGCAATAGAAGGGTTGCCCTTGCAGTGGAGGACCTTCTCGGTGACGAAGAGGTGGTCATAAAGCCTTTGGGGAAGCTCTTTGGAGACATAGAAGGTATATCAGGCGCCACCATAACAGGGGATGGAAGCATAGTTCTTATCCTTGACCCTGTGGGTTTGATAAGAAGAACAGTAGGAGTATTTTAGGAGGTTTTCATGAAGTGGAGCAGTCTTGACAAGGTTCAGTATGCCAACATAGCTTCCATACTTCTCTTTGCTGTGGCTCTCGGTGTGGAGTTTTACAAGTACGGCTTTGAGACCATAAGAGTTTTAAATATTGCCAACTTCATCCTGGCATGGATAATCTTTGTAAACGTAGGGCATGCAAAAAGCACCATACACCGTATAGCCCTTCTTCTTGAGGAAGCGTCCAGGGGTAAGCTGGATGACAGAGTTGTTCTCCTGAAGGATGAGGGAGAGCTTAAAAGGATGGCGAAGAACCTCAACTACTTTCTTGATGTGGTGGAGACTTTCCTCAGGGAGATAAGGTTCCCCATAGAGTATGCAGCTCAGGGTAAGTTTTTTAGGCCTGTGGTGGATACTGGTTTTCCTGGGGTGTTTAAGCAGACCGCTCAGGCTCTCAAAAAGCCCCTGCATGATATGAGAGAGGATGCAGAGCTGAAAAAGAGAATAGAACTAAACGCACAGCTTGGCCAGCTGGGAGGCGGTATTGCCTCAAGCCTTGAGGTTATATACCACGACCTCCTCAGAAGCGTGGAGAAGGCAAAGAACATAAGTGTGGAAAGCCAGAAAACCTCAGATTTATCCAAGAAGGGGGTCCAGCTTCTTGAAGAGGTTTCAAGGGGTTTTGTGAGCGTGGTAAAGAGCGTTGAAGAGGAGAGCAGAAGCATCACAGGGCTTGCGGAAAGGGCAAAAAATGTGGTGGGTATAATAGAGCTCATAAGGGAGGTGGCGGAGCAGACAAACCTCCTTGCACTAAACGCTGCAATAGAAGCAGCAAGGGCTGGAGAGCAGGGTAGAGGCTTTGCCGTCGTGGCGGATGAGGTGCGCAGGCTTGCGGAGAGAACACAGAAGGCGACAGAAGAAGTTGCAAACATACTCACCAGCATACAGGAAGAGGTTCAGACAACCCTTGAAAAGTCCAGAGAGGTGGTGAGTAGCGTAAAGGAGTCATCAAAAGAGGTGGAGTCATTAAAAAATGTTATAGAGACCTTCAGCAGGAGCGCCGAAGGCACTTCAAGACATGCAAGCCTGATAGAAGATGTTCTCAACATAACCGCAAACAAGCTTGACCTCATAATCTTTAAGCATAGCGCCTATTTCTGCATATACAACCTTGTGGATACTGGCTTTTACAGAGACAGTAGGAGCTGCACCTTCGCCCAGTGGTATTATGGGCAAGGCATGGAAAGGTTTGGAGACCATGAAGAATACAGAAGGGTTGAGGGCTACCATGATAGCTTCCACAGGCACATTGAGAAAGCCCTTGAGGTTCTAAAGGAAGAAGATCCAGCTGAAGAGCTTATAAGAAGAAGGGACGAAATACTTGAGGAGTTTAACAGGGTTGAAGAAAACCTCTCTAAGATGTTCAACGAGTTTGATAATCTGATAAAAAACCTTGAAGGGAGGTAGAAACATGGAGAGGCCAACGCCAGTAAACAGGGAGAGAGAGGTGCCAGAGGACAGGTTTCTGGTGTCCAAGACGGACCCCAGGGGCGTCATAACCTACGCCAACGAAGTCTTCTGCGAAGTGGCAGGCTATACCGAAGAGGAGCTTGTAGGTAAGCCTCACAATGTGATAAGGCATCCAGATATGCCCAGAATAGTCTTTAAGCTCATGTGGGACACCATTAAGCAGGGCAAGGAGTTCTGGGGTTATGTTAAGAACATGGCAAAGGACGGTTCTTACTACTGGGTCTTTGCTCATGTTACCCCAAGTTGGGACGAAAGCGGAACTCAGATAATAGGCTATCAGAGTGACAAAAGGAGGGCAAACAGAGATGCAATAAGGAAAGTAGAAGAGATTTACAGGAGGTTTCTTGAGGCAGAAAAGGCAGGTGGTATGCAATCAAGTCAGAAACTCCTTGAAGAGATGCTTGGCAACAAAGCCTACGAAGAGTGGGTATGGACCCTGTGGAGGGATTAGCCATGAAAAAGGAACTTCAGAAAGTAAGAAGTTATTTGAGGGACCTGCTTGAGGGAAGGGAGTCAGAACTTCCCGACCTTGGTCTTGGTATTGAGGAGGAGCTCAGAGCATTGGCAGGGCGTCTGAGAAGTCTTGAAGATAAATGTTTTGAAGATGAAGAGATATTATCTCAAAAGCTCAGGAGAGAAAGGGAGCTGGAGGAGGAAAATCAAAGGCTCAGAGAAGAAAAAGCTCAGGCAGAGCAGTTTTTCAAGGAGGCTTGCAGAGTTTTGCATCAGGCAGTAAGGGGATACCTTGAAGATAGGATACATATGCCAGGCGTGCAGGGGAAACTGAGAGAGACAGTCAGAGAGCTCAACTACCTTTTGGACATAGTTGAAGCCTTTCTTAGAGAAATAGTCTATGCGGTGGAATACGCCCAGCAGGGCAAGTTTTTCAGAAAGGTGGTTCATACGGGCTTTCCGGGTGTTTTCCGAACAACTGCGAAAAGGATACAAAAGGCTCTGGAAGGTATGGAAAAGAGCTGGCTTTATGCAAGATTGTTCCACATGGTGGAAGAATTCAGTAAACTCGGAAACGGCATAAGCTACAACCTTGAAATCCTTAGAAACGACTTTCGTAGAGCCTCTGAGGAAATAGACACCCTCAGGCAAGAAATGGGAAAGGTTCTTAGCTCTTTAGAAGATACGAAATCTTCAATTGGTTCAACGGTTAAGGAAGTAGAAGGGCTCAAAAGCCTCTCGGAGGATACCATGGAGGTGGTAAACTCTCTTGTAGAAAAGACTATGAGGGTAGGGAATGTCATCAGCCTGATAAGAGATATAGCAGAGCAAACAAATCTTCTGGCACTCAATGCCTCAATAGAGGCGGCGAGGGCAGGGGAAGCAGGTAGAGGCTTTGCGGTTGTAGCGGACGAAGTCCGCAAGCTTGCAGAAAGAACACAGAAAGCGACTTTTCAGATACAGGAAACGCTCAACTCTCTCAGGCAAGAGGCAGAAAACACCATGGAAAGGGCAGAAAGTGTGAGTAGGCAGGTAGACCACGCAGTAAACTCCATAAAAATCCTCACAAGAGAGATGGAAATTTTCTCTGACAGGATAAATGAAATGTCTAACAGCATCTCAAAGACCAGCAAGTTTCTCAACCTTGCCATGCACAAGGTTGACCATATAGTCTTTAAGAGCAACTCTTACAGAACTCTATTCAGATTCGGGCGGGGAAAGGAATTCTATGTGGACCACAGAAGCTGTAACTTTGGAAAGTGGTATTATTCAGAAGGAATGGAGCAGTTCAGTAAGTGTCCTGAGTTTGTCCATATGTCAGAGAAACATGAAGCCATTCATAGATACATTGAGGAAAACCTCAGGCTTCTTGAGGGGGATGAGCCGATGAGAAGGGTAGTCCTTAACGCAGAAAAGCTAAAGAATAACTTTGAAGGTATGGAGCGGGCATCTTTTGAGCTTTTCAGACTGCTTGATGAGTTGATAGAAAGAGAATGTAAGGAGGTAAAGGCATGATATTTGGAGGAAAAAGGATAAGAGAGCTAGAGAGAGAACTTGAAGAATGCAGAAAAAGCCTAAAAGACCGAGAGTCGCGGATGGGTGAGCTTTCTGAAAAGCTAAGGAAACTTGAAGAGGAAAACTCTTCAAAGGAAGCCCTTACGGGAGAGCTAAGAGGAGAACTGGACAGGATAAAATCTGAGAGGGACGAACTTCAGAGGAGAATCTCCCAGCTTGAGGCGGCACACAAGGAAGAGCTACAGAGGCTCCGCAAAGAATACGAGGAGCTTGAAGATAAGAACAGAATGGCATGGCAGATAATTGAAAACCTGCAGTATGAGGGGGTTTATGTTGCGGATACCGAGTTTAAGCCTGGAAGGGAAGGCAACAGGATATTCTTCGTAAACAATGCGGGGAAGAGGATAATAGACAGGCTCTCTTCTGAAATAGAAAGGGTCTATGGATACAGAATAAACTCCAGCAACATTATAGGTCAGTCCATACATATATTTCATAAAGACCCTGAAAGGGTGAAGGAACTTCTTAAAGGCACAAAACCTGGGGAGATAAAGAGAAATGCAGACATCGTAGTTGGCGAAGTTATTATACAGAGCGACAGGTCCGCCCTTACAAACACAAAGGGGGAGGTGGTGGCTTACCTTACTACATGGAAGGATGTTACATGGGAAAGGTTCCTTGAGAAGGAGGTGGTCTACAATCAGTCTTTATACACTGTCCTTTCTTATTACAACTCTGCAAGAAATTACTCAATCGCGGTTGTGCTGGAGTTCTTTATCAGAGAGGTGCTCCGTAAGATACTAGACAAAACTCTCCAGAATGCTGAGAATCTTGAAACTCTCAAGGAATCAAGTATTAAGACTGAGGCAAAAGTAGGAGAAACTGAGGAAGTTCTTAATCTCATTCTTGAAATATCAGAACAGACGAACCTCCTTTCCCTCAACGCCGCTATAGAAGCAGCAAGGGCTGGCGAGATAGGCAGGGGTTTTGCGGTCGTTGCAGATGAAGTGCGAAGGCTCGCTGAAAAAACCGCACAGAGCACTACGCAGGTAAGAGATGTAATAAACGCCATCGTATCCGATGTGAAAGCCATATCAAAGGAGATACTTGAAACCTATAAGAGCATAACTCACAACACGAACGACTTTCAAAAAAGCTTTTCCATAATAATAAACATCCTTAACCTTACAGGGAAAACTGCCAAGAACACACTTGAAATGCTGAAAGACTCCTGGGACAGGATGCTGAAAATAAAGGATGTAAAGAGGGAAGACACAGCACTTGCGGATTATATAAACATAGTTCAGCGCATAATGGACCATGCAAACTTTATGAAAAATGTAACCGACAGCCTGGTTCAGGGCAGGTATGAGTTTCTGGCGGACCACACGCAGTGCGCCCTTGGTAAGTGGTATTATTCCGTGGGTCTTGAGGATATGAAAAAATACGGAGAGGAGTGTATAAACCTCTTCAAGGCAATAGAGGAACCCCATATAAAGTATCACAGAGATGGTAATTACATAATCCAGCTTATGAGAGAGAGCAGACTTGAAGAGGCAATAAACAGGCTTATAGATTATGTGGAGGAATCTCAACAGATAATAGACAGGATATATGCCCTTGCCGACTGTATAAGGAGGTATGCTTATGGCTGACCTTGTGCTTGCAAAAAAGGAAAGGGACCTACAGAAAGTGAGCAATTTTTTTGAATTCCTTGGCTTTTATCTGGAGGGAGAGCTCTTTGGCGTTCCTCTAAAGGAAGTTGTGGAAATATCAAAACTACTGCCCATAGTGCCCGTCCCCTTTTCTTCCCCGTTAATTCTCGGCGTGATAAACATAAGGGGAGAGATACTTCCTGTGATTGACCTCAAGACCATACTCAGGCTAAAAAAAGAAAGGGAAGAGGAGAGAGTTGTACTGGCAGAAAGCCACAAGGGAAAAGTTGGCATTCTGGTGGATGAGGTAGTGGGAGTAATAAGGATTGAAGAAGAGAGGCTTGAGCCAAACCCCATGTCTGGAAGATACAGCGAATACATACGCAATGTGGCACAGCTACCTCAGGGGCTTATCAGCATCCTTGAGTTTGACCGTCTTGTGGAAAGCATATGAAGACCTTTTATTTCAAAGTTTTTGATTACATTTACAGAAAAAGGCTTGAGCTTTTTCAGGCTCTTTTTTACGACCTCTACAGAAACTTTGATGGCAGGCAAGAAGAATTTCTAAAGGTGTGGTTTGAGTCCTACACAATTAGAAGGCTTTTCAAGCACTTCCCTATGGAGGATGTGCTCAGATACTATCCTCAGTTTGCCCACACAAAGAGAAGTCTTATAGCCTCCTATGTGAGAACCTACTGGCGATTTTGTCAGAAACCGAACCTTTATCCTGCAAAAATAAGAGAATCAATGGAGTTTTTCAAGCTGGAAGAGCTGAGCGAGAAGAAACTGAAAACCGCATACAGAAAACTCGTAAAACTGAACCATCCTGACCTTGCTGAGGACAAAAAGGTGGCCCACAGGAAAATGCTTCTCATAAACTACCACTATCAGGTCCTTCTCAGCTATATAAGGAGGTTTAGCGATGTTTGAAAGTTTGAGCATTCGCAAGAAGGTAACCTTTCTCTTTCTCTTGCCTTTTATCGTGACAACGATTTTTACCTTCCTTCTTGCAAACCTTATAATTCTCAAGCCGATTCTCAATGTTAGACAGGCAGAAAACCTGCTCCAGACCCAGAGAAGCCTTCTTGACGCAGTCCATCAGCTTCAAAAGGAAAGGGGAGTAACAGTGGGTTTTTTGACCTATGCAGGTCAGAAGTTTGGCGGGCAGTTAAAAGAGCAGAGGTCAAAGTTGGACGAAGCTTTAAAGCATCTTCCTCAGGAGCTCCAGAACAGACTGCTTCCCCTTCAGGAAGTTCGCACTATGACGGACAAGCTTGAGATTACACCCCAGGATGCCTTCAACATATACAGTAACATCATAGAAAGCCTTTTGATAGCCATAAAACAGGAAACAAAGAGCATTGGGGATTCAAGGCTGTTCAGATACTTTGAGTCTTCTGTGCTTCTTTCCTACATAAAGGAAAACGCTGGCAAAGAGAGGGCGATAATAACCGGCGTTTTTGCCAAGGATGTGCTTGAGCCGGCTGACAGGGATATATGGTATAGGGCTCTGACAAATCAGGAATCCTACATCAGAGTTCTTTCGGACCTTGCACCCGCAGAGGTGGTGGAGCTTTACGCTCAGAAGGTGTCAGAGGATAAGATTGAAAGGTTTAGACAACTCTTGAAAGAAAAGACGGACTTTTTTGGTGTGAGCTCAGAGGAGTGGTTTAGCGTTGCAACGGAAAGGATGGACAGGATGGAAGAAGTGGAAAGGTTCCTTTCCCAGCTCACTGCAAAAGAGGTAGGAGACATGAAGAAAAAAGCTATAGGAAACGCTCTACTTTTTGTAGGCCTTGGCACGCCGCCTTTCTTCCTCTCCCTGTTTATTGCCCTTCTGCTTATAAAAAATATATCAGGAAGCGTAAGGGAGCTGGAAAGGACTATAAAAGAGGTTGTCGGAGATGGAAGGCTGGGCAGAAGGCTTGAAATAAGAAGTAGGGATGAGCTTGGGAAAATCGCCGAGAGCTTAAACGGTCTTCTGTCTTCCCTTGAAAGGGTTATAGGAGAGATAAGAGATGTAATGGCTTCCGCCGCAGGTGGAGACTTTTCAAAGAGGATAAGCTCAGAACTTAAGGGAGACCTTCTTCTTTTGAAAGAAAGGGTCAACAAGGTTATGGAAGTTATGGAGTTTCTTGTGAATTCTTTGCTTTCTGTGGCTAACGCCTCAGTGGAGGTCAGCAAAGCCATGGAAATGGTGGAGGAGGGGACAAGAAGGCAATCTGAAGCCACGAGAAGAATGGCAAGCGCCATTGAGCAAATTGGCTCTGCCCTTGAAGAGACCTCTAACAGCACAGAGCTTGCCTTCAGGTCTGCCAGTGACGCTTCAAAGAGGGTGGAGGAATCCTCAAGGCTTATGGATAGCTTCAGAGTCTCTATGGAAAAGGTAAGGGAGGGTGGAGAGAGGGTCAGACATGTGGCGGAGGCAATACAGGACATAGCAGAGCAGGTAAACCTCCTTGCACTCAACGCAGCCATAGAGGCTGCAAGAGCCGGGGAACAGGGAAGGGGCTTTGCGGTGGTGGCGGACGAGGTGAGAAGGCTTGCAGAACAGGTGGGTAAAATGGCAGGCTCTGTGGGTCAAACGGTTCAGGATGTGGTGAATACCATACAGGAGGGATACAGGAACACGGAGCTGGTTCATGAGGACTTTGAAAAGGTCAGAGAGGCTGTGGAAAGGATAAGGGAAATGCTTCACAGAATTGCTTCAAGTATGGAGGAGACATCTGCGAGTATGAGGGAAATATCCACAAACATGGAAAGCCTTGAAGAGATAGGCAACAACAACGCTACAGCTTCTGAGGAGGTGCTCTCAAGAATGGTGGAGTTAACGAGAAGGGTGGAGGAGACCAGAAGGAAAATAGAAGAACTGAGAGGTTGATGGATTTTTCAGAGGTTTTAAGGCTCATAGAAAAGAGGACAGGTATGATGGTCTCAGCGAGTAGATTAACCAGGTTAAAAAGACTATACGAGAAAAACAGAGAGCTTTTTATGAAGCTGGAATCTGCGGACGTGAGGGAAGACAGCTGGCAGAGAGTTATAGATGCTATAAGCGTGCAGGAAACCTATTTTTACAGAGACGGGGAAGTTTTTGAATGCATAAAAAACTCCATATTTCCTGAGATTTTTAAAAGGCTCATGGAGGATGTAAAAATATGGTCTGCGGGGTGTGCCACAGGTGAGGAAGCCTATACCATTGCCATGCTTGCAGTGGAGTATCTGGGTATGATGGGTTATAGGGTGCAGGACATCAGAGGTAAACTCACAGTTCTTGGAACTGACCTGTCTGTAAACGCTATTCAAACCGCAACAAAGGGAGTATACAAGGATACACCAATGGGCTCTTTTAGAAAAAGCCCCTCAAACCTTCTGAAATACTTTGAGGTAAAGGAGGGAGGCTATTATCATGTAAAGGAGGAAATAAAAAGGCTTGTGGAATTCCGTTTTCATAACCTGATGGACGAGCCACCCTTAAGGGATGCAGACCTGGTAGTTTGTAGAAATGTGCTTATATACTTCAGCGATGAGGCAAGGGAGAGGGCGTATGACAATCTCACAAAGGCTATGAAGAAGGGGGGTTTTCTGGTAATGGGTCCTCTGGATAACCCAGACAGAGGGCTTGAAAGGCAGGTCTGTGAAAGGCTTATCTACTTCTACAAGCCATGAACAGGATAAGGGTTCTTATCGTTGACGATTCCAAATTTATAAGGATGGCCCTAAGGAAGGCCCTTGAGGGGGCTGAAGATGTGGAGATTTTAGGAGAGGCAAGGGATGGGGAGGAAGCTGTAAGGTTTGCCCGTCAGCTCAAGCCTGACCTTATAACCATGGATATCGTAATGCCGGGCATGGACGGCATAACTGCAATAAGGGAGATACTGAGTTTTATGAATGTTCCGATAATAGTCATAAGCGACCATACCACTCAGGGTGCAAAGGTGACTTTTGAAGCCCTTGACGCTGGTGCCGTTGACTTTATACCAAAAGGCTCAAAGGAGCTAAAGCTGGACCTTTCAAGGCTAAGTAAAGAGCTGATTGAAAAGATAAGGATATACGCAAGGAAGGAAGGTTTTTCAAAGAAGGTCTTTTCCACAGAAATAAAGAGGGAGAAACCATCCCCGCCTGGTGGGTCGGTTGACATGGTGGGAGTTGCATCTTCCACAGGGGGTCCAAAGGTGCTACCAGTGCTACTGAAAAGCATGGGTCCACTACCAGTTCCCGTTTTGATAGCTCAGCATATACCAAAGACCTTCAGCGCAAGTCTTGCGGACTGGCTGTCAAAAGAAACCCAGCTCGTGGTAAAGGAGGGCTATGATGGAATGGAACTGAGGGGGGAGCTTTTTGTAGTCCTGCCTGGTGGTAGCAACGGCCTTGTAGAAAGGCATGGAAGCAGTTATGTTTTGAGAGTTAATAACGAGCCAGACACTATAATAAAGCCTTCTGCGGATGTGCTCTTTAAGAGCATGGCTGAGGTAGCGAGAAATCCCATTGCTCTCATCCTCACTGGCATGGGGAGCGATGGAACCGAAGGTGCCAAAGAACTTATAAGGAGAGGATTTACCGTAATCGTTCAGGAGCCCTCCACATGTGTTGTCTGTGGTATGCCTTGTTCTGCCATAGAGGCTGGGGCTTATACTTATATAATGGCGGTGGAAAATATGGGTAAGAAGGTGAAAGAGCTGTGCGGAGGTGCTTAAATGCGAGCTCTTATGGCTTTAGCTTTACTTCTTATACCCCTGACAATTTTCTCCGCAGAAGCTATACCCTTTTTAAAGCCCTCCTTCCTTAACCTCAAAGAGGACTTTGAAGATGCAAGGAAGGAGAACAAGCTCCTTTTCATCATGTTCCATCAAGAGGGTTGTCCCTTCTGTGACAAGATGAGAAGAGTGACCTTTCAGGAGAGGAGGGTTCAGGAATATTTTACAAAGCACTTCTACATGGTTGAGATAGATATAAGAGGAGCAAATGAGGTAGTGGACCTGGATGGCAAAAAGCTCACAGAAAGGCAGTTTTCCCTGAAGCATGGCGTCAGACTGACTCCCGTATTTATGTTCTTTGACCAGGAAGGCAGGGTGGTGGCAAAGGTGCCCGGCTACATAGAGCCTCAGGAATTTATACTCATAGGTAGGTATGTGGTAGAAGGACATTACAGAAACAAGAATCTGGTGCAGTTCCTGAGAGAAAACAAGGGAAGATGATAGCCCTGATGATACTCTTCTTATGTGGTCTTTCCTTCTCTCAGGAAGTAATAACCCTTGATTACAAAAAGGTGTATGAGCTTGCACTCAAAAACAACAGGGAGCTTCAGAGGCTAAGGCATCAGATAAATGCCCTTGACATAGACTATCAGCTGGCACAGAAATACTACCTTCCAGTAATCTACGCCGGAGCATCTCTGCTCTATGACTTTGATAAGAGGGACACAAAGACAGATGTGAACCTTACAGTAATAAGCACCCTCTACGAGTTCCAGCGGACAAAGTCAAGGATAGAGCTCTCAAAAATAAGGAGAGATGTGGCACAGCTTATGCTACAGCAACTAAACATGGATATACAGCTGAGGATAATAAGGCTCTTTGTAGAAGCCCATCTATACAGGAAACTTACCGAAGTAAAGAGGGAAGAGATGGCAATAGCCTATGTGCGTTTCGACAGGGCGAGGGAGAGAAGGGAACTAGGGCTCGCCACAGACCACGAAGTTTTCAGGCTTGAAAGCATCTACAGGGAAAAGAGGGCAGAACTCTTCTATGCACAGCATATGTATAACCATACCCTTCTTCAGATAAAGGAGCTTGCGGGCATACCTTACGAAACATTAATTCAACTTGAGGACCTTCCCTCAAAGAATTTGGAAAGGCTCTTGGAACCTTTCCCGGAACTAATGAAGGAGGCGCTCCAGAGAAACACGAGCCTGAGAGTAAAGGACTTAGAGCTTAAAGGTTATGAAGAAGACATAAGAGTTGCAAAACAGGTAATATCACCAAGGCTTAACCTGAGAATATCCACAGACAGGAGCGGGATTGAGCTTTTCACACCCATCTACGACGCAGGCAGGCAATACAGAGTTGACTATTTTTCCTCACTGAAGAGGTCTGCCCAGGCTGAAAGAGAGAGCATTGAGGCAAACATTAGGCTGATATTTTCCTCCGCACCCTACGAGTGGGAGTTCCTCAAAGCCAGACTTACCGAAGCTCTCACAAAGGACAGGTATGCTGAGGAGAACCTTACCCTTAGAAGGTCTGAATACGAGCTGGAGCTTGCCTTTGACCTTGGCTATGCCATGGCAGAGAAAAGCGAGGCGGAAAGACAGGTTATGGAAGCCCGCTACAGATTGATACTCTTCTGGGCAAAGCTCCTGAGCCTTGCGGGGCATGAGCCCTTCAGGGTTCTGGAGTAATATATTTATGATGGAGGTTTGTTATGAATGAAGTATCTCTCTTTATAGCCTTTACCGCAGGACTGCTATCTTTTCTTTCTCCCTGCGTTCTGCCCATAATCCCAGGGTATATATCTTACATATCAGGTATTGGAGCACAGGAAATAAGGGAAAGAGGTGGCTTTAGCCAGAAAGCATTTATTGCCTCTGTCCTTTTTGTTGTGGGCTTTTCTGTTGTTTTTACGCTGATGGGAGCAACCGCCACGGGTATAGGCGGGCTGCTGAGAGAGTATCAGGATTACATAGCAAGGATTGGAGGTGGTCTTGTAGTGTTCTTTGGTCTGCACTTTGCAGGGGTTTTGCTGAGACCAAACTTTCTGAAAGAGCTCGCAGGCGTGTCTGCCCTCATACTTGCCCTGTTCTTTCTTGGTATAATGCCTCAAAAAATTCTCTTTGACCTTCTTGGTATTATACTGATAGTTGCCTTTCTTTACTTCTTTGGACTACATGAAACACTATACAGACAGCTCAGAAGGGAAATGAAAGGCAGTGTTTCTGGCTTTGGTGCCCTTCTCGTGGGGATGCTCTTTGCCTTTGGATGGAGTCCATGCATAGGTCCGGTGCTTGGCTCAATCCTGCTCTACGCAAGCCAGCAGGAAACTGCACTTCAGGGTGCAAGCCTGCTCTTTGCCTACTCCATGGGTATGGGTATTCCATTCCTTGTTGCTGGCGGTCTTCTCTCAGCCTTTCTTGGTTTTGTAAAAAGCTTTGGAAAGTTTTTCGGTATAGTGGAGGTTGTGGGTGGAGTGCTTCTTGTGCTTCTGGGCCTTTTGCTCACTACTGGCAAGCTGGCGGAGATATCCCTTCTGTTGGGTGCTTAGATGCTCCTTCTCGTTGACTACGGAATGGGAAACCTCAGGAGCGTTTCAAAAGCCCTTGAAAAGGTGGGCTTTAGCGTTAAGATAAGCTCGGAGCCTGAGGATGTAAAAAGTGCGGACATTCTCGTCCTTCCGGGGGTGGGTGCCTTCAGGGATGCTATGGAAAACCTCAGAAGGCTTGGGCTTCTGAAGGAAATACTCAGGCACATAGAGAAGGGAAAGCCCTACATGGGCATATGCCTTGGACTTCAGCTACTCTTTGAGAGAAGCTACGAGTTTGGAGAGACTGAGGGCTTTGGGGTTCTTGAGGGTGAGGTAGTTCTTCTGCCCACAAAGGTCAAGGTGCCACACATAGGATGGAATCAGCTCTGGAAAAGGAAGCACTCTGATATACTTGAGGGTATAAGAGAAGGAGAATACTTTTACTTTGTTCATTCATACCATGTTTTACCAAGAAGGAGTGATGTGGTGCTCACCACTACCGATTACGGTGTTGACTTTGTCTCCTCCGTGGAGTATGCAAACATCTTTGCAGTCCAGTTTCATCCAGAAAAAAGTCAGAAGGCAGGGCTAAGGCTTCTTGAAAACTTCAGAAGGAGATTTTATGGCTAGGCTGTGCGTGGCTCTCGATACAAACCTTCAGCAGGCTAAAGACCTTGTAAAGGCTCTCAGGGGCTATCCGGTTATCTTCAAGGTAGGCTACAAACTCTTCATCTGCCATCACAGGGCCATAACGGACAGCATAAAGGAGGAGGGCTTTGAGCTCTTCCTTGACCTCAAGCTACACGATATTCCCAACACTGTAAAGGAAGGGGTCCTCTCTGCAAAGGACCTGGGTGCAGACTATCTGACCCTTCATGCCTCCTCTGGCAGGCAGGCTCTCAGGTCTGCAGTGGAGGTAAAAGGGAGGCTGAAACTGCTCGGGGTAACACTGTTGACGAGCCTTGGGGAAGAGGATTTCAGGGACATTGGACTTTGCAGGAGCAGAGAGGAGCAGGTCTTGCAAATGGCAGAGCTTGCCCTCGATGAAGGTCTTGATGGAATAGTCTGTTCTGGTAAGGAGGTAGGCTATCTCAAGGAAAAGATACTCAAACCTTTTCTTGCGGTTGTGCCCGGTGTGAGGCTTGAGGGCGAGCCTGCCGAGGACCAGAAGAGGGTGGTAAGCCTTGAAGAGGCCCTGCAGGCTGGTGCTGACATTATAGTTATGGGAAGGAGCATACTGAGGGCGGACAACCCGGTGAAGAGGGTTGACGAAATACTTCTCAGGCTCACATAGAATTAGCAGAGCACACCTGCCAGTCTCAAAGCCTCTTCCCTCTGCAGGCATGTGGCACAGACCCCGCAGGGCGGCTCCGTTCCCATGTAGCAGGAGTAGGTCTTTTCAAAGGGAACTCCAAGCTCTTTTCCAAGCCTTGCTATGTCTGCTTTGCTCATTCCCAGAAAGGGTGCGTATACATGAATTCTTCTCCTTGTCTTTGCCACATGGGCTGAGCCTGCGTTTATGGCTGATTCCATGGCAGCTATAAACTCCGGTCTGCAGTCGGGATAGGGGGTGTCAAGAGCATGCACCCCTATGGCTATGTGCTCTATCCCAAGGCTGTCGGCAAAAGAGCTGGCAATAGCGAGAAAGACCAGATTTCTCATGGGCACGTTAGTGGCGGGCACCTCTTGAGTGTATTCTCCTCTCGGCACCTCGGGTCCTCCCTCAAGCAGGGCTGAACCCTTTATCAGTCTGTAGTGGGGCACTTCTACGATGATATGCTCCCTCACCCCTGCAAGCCATCCCAGCTCCTCTGCGTATTTGAGCTCTACCCTGTGTCTCTGTCCGTAGTCAAAAGAAAGGGCATAGACCTCTTCAAACTCCTTTCTGCACAGCCACAGGAGTGTGGCACTGTCCATCCCACCAGACAGGAGAACTATAACCTTTTTCATAGCTCTATGCCGGAGGCGGGAGTCGAACCCGCACGCCCTCACGGGCGGGGGATTTTGAATCCCCTGCGTCTGCCAGTTCCGCCACTCCGGCTGAGGATAAAATTATATGCCATGGAAAGATGTAATTTTGCAGAAATTCTGCAACAACCCCCCTCTCTCAGAGCCTTAATTATAAAGCACTTGACGAATTTCTGAAAAATTTTTTGAGGGTGTTTTTAAAGTTTTTCAGAAATTCTGCAACACTCCCGCATTTTCTGAAAGCCTTGCTATTCCTTACTTTTCTGCTTTCTATGACTTTTTTAGGTCTGGCAGATTATATTAACAATCTCAAAGAATACAAAAAATTCTCGTCGCAAGAAAAATTTGTATTCTCCCTCCCCCCACCAACCCCCCCTCGCATTCTCAAAGATTATGCAAAATTGCAATCATTGCAAAAATGCATATTCTCCTTCCCACCCTCCCGTGAAGTTTTGAAGCTCTTCTCAGACTGGCTTGAGACTATAACTCCAGAGGAAAGAGACCTTATCAGAAAGTTTGAAAGCTTTGTGCGTCAGAAAGCACAGGAAGAAGGCTTTGAGATAGAAGGTGAGCCAGCCCGAGTTCTTGCCGAGCTTGTAAAAGATACCAGCGAGACTATGCGAAGGCTATTAGATGCAGGGGTTGACAGCTGGGAAGTAGCAGAAAAAGCCCTGACAGGGCTTCAGTTCATGCAAGAGTTGTCAGCAAGGGCAAAGAGAGTATGGCTGGAAAAGGCTAAAAGAAAATGGGAGGAGCTAAGGCAAGAGCAACACAGGAAGAGGATACTGGAAGAGTTAATCCTGCAAAAAGCAGAGGAGACTTTAAAAGATTACAGATACATTTTCTCAAGCTGGAATAATCTGGCACACGAGCTAAGACGCTACAACGAGCTTAGGGAGGTGGTGGAGAGTGATATAAGAGAGGTTCTCATAAAGCATGCGGACAGGCTAACGGAAATATATAACCAAGTCCCCGAAGTTCCAGAGGAAGTATTTTGGGGGCTTGTGGAGGATGTTCTGGAGGACTGGACAACAAGGACGGTAAGCTTTGAGGAAGCAAGGGAAGAACTATATAAGAGAGGATACAGACTGCCATACAGCCTTTACTCGCAGTATGTAGCAAAAAGAAATAAACAATTAGAAGCCGTATCTTCTTCACCCCCCTCCTCCTCTGAATTGGCAGGCTCCCAGCCTGCCCTTTCTACAGAGCCTGACTGGTCTGATTGGGGCGGTCCAGAGTGGAAGGAAGCAGAATCATCTAAAAGCAAGAAGTCTCAGAAGCCAGAGAAAGGTTTTGACCTCAATAAGGAAATAGACGAAGCCATAGAGCTTGCAGCCACGGCTCTTGCAGTATATCTAACGAAGCTCTCTCCAGACGAATGGGAGGAATACGTGTGGAAGCCCTTTACTGAGAAGATGATGTCGCTTTTAGAAAGTGTAAGAAGGAGACACAGATGAAGCTAAGGGCAATACAACTTTACCTGCAGGGTTTTTCTGTATCACAGATAGCAAAACTCCTGAAGCACAACAGGGCAACGATATACAGATGGATAAAAGGCTTGCCACAGAAGAGGAGGGGAAGACAGAGGAAAGTGCGTGAGATACCAAACGAGCTTATAGAGAAGCTTAAAGCCTTGCTGCTTGATGTTAACGAAGAAAAAGGCAGGAAAAGGACGCATTCTCTCAGACGAATATACCACCTTCTGGAGCTTGATTTAAGGCTTGTAGGCATAAACTCTCTTGCAAGTTTTTACAGGCTTGTGGAAGACTTCGTAAAAAGTGAGTGGGGAAGTTGGGAAAGGTTAGAAGTTGCAAGGAGGGGAATTAAGGAAGCTCCGAAGGTTTCGAAGGGTAAAGTGCAAAGAGAAAAGGGCTTGGTGGAGATAGACGCAACGGGCTATGTGTTTGCAGGAAAGCAATGCTCTATCCTCTTTGCTCTTGAGCTTTACTCCATGAGGATTTTGGGCTTTTACACGGTAGAAAACAAAGAAAAGAATGCCACGCACTACAACAAAGCCTTCTCCAGTCTCGATGTTGCTAAGTTTATGTTTCAGTTGTTTTTAAGACACGGCGTCCCCAAGGCAGTAAAAACGGACAATGAAAAAATTCTTACCTCTGAACATATCACAAGGGCTTTGAAAGAACTCGGAGTTGAAATTCGCAGGACAAAGCCTTATCAGGCAAACCAGAAGCTTATAGAACGGGTCATCAGAGAGCTAAAAGACATAGCAAGAACTATCAAAGCAGGGAGTATAAACGACCTGATAAGTCTTGCGATAAACACATACAACCGCACTGCACACAACTTTGAACACTTCCAGAAGCCAGTTGCACCTGCAGAGGTTGAATTGCAAGGATTTAGTGAGGTAGACGAAGGCAGACTTCGCAAAGCCTTTGCAGAGAGGTTTGAGAGGACAATTCGCAATCACACCATCACAATAGACAACCTGAGATATGAGTTTTACTTACCGCAGGAAGAAAAAGAGCTTGGCAGAGATAAGAACGCTCCCAGAGTCATATGTCTGCGGGACATAGAGGACATAACAAAGCTTGAGGTGTATGCTTCCTCGGGAGAGTTTCTCGGCTATGCAAGACTTGTATCAACCGAACTGCCTTCACTTGACCCAGTGGAATACAAACAGCATAAGCAGAAAAGTAAGAGGGTGGAGAAGAGGGAGGAGAAGCTACGGGAGGAACTTCGTGAGTTACAGGAAGCCCGTATATCTGAGACGCAAGAGGAAGACATTCTTTGCTTGCTATCAAGCCCTGCTCCAGAGCCTGAGCCTCAAGGGGTTCAGGAAGAGGAGTGGGACATTCTAAAAATTTACGAAGGAGGGTAAAACATGGTGCATGCAGAACAGGTTTTAAGAGGAGTAGTTAACACGCTCAGGCAGATAAGAGAGCAAACAGGCTCACCCGTGCATGCCCTCGTATGGGGTGTATGGGGCAACGGCAAGACTTTTTCTGCAAAAGCTATTGCAAGAGAAAACAGAGATGTGTTTTACTACAAAGTGCCAGCCGAGGAAATTACAGCGAGCAAACTGGTAAAAGGCATAAGCCTTGCCTGCGGGGCTGGTATGAGGCAGACGAAGGAGGCTACTCTTGACCTGTTAAAGTTCACCATAGCCACACTACAAATCAAGCCAATCGTCGTTATAGATGAAGCACAGAGGGGTTTAAAAAGAGCATTGCTCCTGAACGAGCTAAAAGACCTTGCAGAAGACACAGACACACATCTTAGCTACATTTTCCTCGGAGACCAGAGCCTGCCAAAGGTTGTGCAGTCTACTCCTCATAGCATATACAGGAGAGTGGTTATCAGAAAGGAGCTTGAGCAGATAACAAAAGAGACAATAGAGCATGCACTGAGAGAGAAGAAAGTAAGCGGAGATGTGGAGGTTTTCTACAAACTCGCGAAGGACAGAGGCTGGACAACTCTGGATATCTATTTTATCGCAAGCATCCTTCAGAAGCTAAAGGCGGAAGCTACAGAGGAAAACATCATAAAAGCATCAAAAACCCTCGGGAGGTAGGCATGTATACGGACGGCATGGTCTGGGCTGAAATGCTGAAGTTAAAAGTCTTCAGACCTGAGGACGTTGTAAATTCTCTCAATCCGCCACCTGGCCCGATGAGAAAGTGGGTAAAGCAGAAAGTCCACTCTCTCATATCCGCACAGGTGAGAGATGGGCTTTTAAGGCGTATTGTAGAAAACCCGCCCGTTTTTGCTACACTGCATGCGGAAGAGGAAGATATACAGAGAATTATGAAATCCTGCCAGGTGTGTGGGAAGTTTTTCATCCCAAACCGTTCGGACAATCTGTATTGCTCCCCCACCTGCAGAATGCAGGTAAAGCAGGAAAGAACAAGGCGTATAAGAAAGGCCAGGGGCGTAGGAACAATAAAGAAAAAGTGGACGCAGGAGGAGATAAAAAGGCTTGAAGAACTGGTCCACCGCCCTGCAAAGCCAGGGGAGATAAGAATGGCGGCAGATGAACTTGGCAGAAGCATCGAGGCAGTAAGGAGCAAGCTTAAGGAACTAAAACGCTCAGAAGGAGGTGAAAAACATGCGCAAGTGTAAAACTCTACTGAGACAACTTGAGCAAGTTCTTGAAAGCAAAACAGGGCAAGAAGCTTACAAAAGGCTCACGAAGATAGTTGAGGAACTGAGGCAATATATCCAATTTCACGAGGAGAGGGCAGAACGGTATGGCAAAAGCATACAACATCTTATGGGGTGGTATATAAAGTTGTGGAACGGCACTCCTCCAGAAAGCTTTGGCTATAGCAAATGGCAGGATAGGGTAGGCAAAGCATTAAGGGAGTTGATACAGATATACGAACAAAACGGACTTGGGGTAGAGGACATAAAAAAGGATTACGAAGAGTTTAGAAGACTAAAAGAAGGCTATCTAAAAGGGGACGGCTCTATAACATGGTTCAGAACAGTCCTGCCAAGAATAAAACGGACACACCGAGAAAGTGGAAAGTGGGTATCCCCAGAAAACACTCGGGGGCTTGACTACTACATGGATGACATAGATGACATGCCCGACTGGGCAGAGGAGGGGTAAGGATGAGAGCTAATAGGCAGGAGATGATAGAGCTGGCTAAAAGAATTCACAGGACACTTGACAGTATAGAAGAAATGTTGAGAGAGGAGTTTGGGGATGACTATGCAATACTGAAAACGGTTGTTCTAAGACTTACAGCACTGAGGGGTAAAGCTGGGGCAGAGCGAGTTAGCACAAAACAATCTGCTCTGAAAACTGCGCAACAACTAAAAGAGGAGGTAAAGGAATGGTTAGGGCGGTAAAAAACAGAGAAGAGCTTGAAAAACTCTATAAAGGCAGGCCAGTGGTTTCAATAAGAGAAGAGGAGTATTTCTTCTGGATAGAGTTGAAAAACGGCAAAGGCACATATCTGGAAAAAGTGCTTAAAGTCCTCAGTCTTGAAACTATACAGAAAATCCTTCTTGGGCTTGGCTTTCCACCCAGAGTAGTAAAAAAACTGCAAGAGACAAAAAAGACAGACCTCACGGAGTTTTGCCTGAAAACCCTGCATGCGGGCGGGGTAATTCTTACTGGACCTGCAGGAACAGGCAAAACGCATGCGATTATTTATGCCATCGCACAGCTGCTAAGGAAATACAGGGTAAAAAACCCGCTCTACATCTCCTGTCCAGATATGCAGGACTTTAAAGCCCTGCGTGAGGCATACAGAGAGGCGGACATGATTATATTAGATGATGTTAGCAAATTTCTGAGAGATTTTCACCTTGACTTCGTGAGAGAGGTTATATATCACGCCTATAACGAAGAAAAAAGGCTTGCGATAATAAGCAACCTGGATATAAAAGACCTGTTTGGCTTGCTTGCAGAAGAGCCGATAATTTCCAGACTGAGAGAGGTGTGTGTGTTGAGGAGGGTGGAGGGCGCTGATTTACGCTTAAAACCAAAATCTCATAAAGGAACTGTGAAATCCTTGCATGATACTTAACAGGAAATCGCTAACTTTGAAAATAAGATGACAGAAGTTCTTTACAGTATACAAGAAGTTGCAGCCTTACTAAAGGTTTCACCACGCACGGTATACTCCTGGGTTGATGCCGGCTATCTAAACGCCATTAAGCTCCCATCCGGCACACTGAGAATAAAACAAAGCGACCTCGCAACTTTCATAAGAAACAATCTCACGCAAGACGAGACAATCCCGCAAAGGTTGAGAAGACCAAGCAGGTCTATGCTAAAACAGGCAGACCTGAATTCTGTAATAGTTTCCTCTTTAAAACATGAACTCAAAACCCTACAGGAAATAAACAACTTACAGCTTTTGAAATTTAAGCTCTCTCAGATAATTCACAGCCTTGAAATTCTTGCTTGAAAGCCTCTCGTAGCTTCTGCAATATTAAAGCCATGTCCTACGCAAAAGGAGCACGTATAGAAAGAGAAATAAAAGCTCTGTTTGAGCAGGCGGGCTTTCAGGTAGTAAGGTCCGCAGGTTCGCACACAGACACAGACTTATATATATATAATAAGGAAATAGGTATCTCTCTCGGGGTTCAGGTCAAGGCTCGCAAATCCCTGCAGGTCTACGCCTGGCTTTCTTCTGCAGACGCCCTTGTGCTAAAGGCAGACAGAAAAGAGCCTCTTATTGTCATGCCTCTGAAAACCTTTCTGGAGGTAGTCAAGTGGAGACAGCGGTAATAAACTCAGTAGTCAGACTAATATCTGAGGAAGCTCTGGCTCTGGTGGTTTTGCTTGCGCTAATCTTTCAGCTTTTCTACATGAACAAGGCGATAGAGCGGGTGGAAAAGGCGGTAAGCAGGCTAAAAGAGGATATAGAGGCTTTAGAGCGAAAAAAGGTAGACAAGGAGGTTCACCTTCAGGATGTGTCCGGGTGGAGGTGGGAAATACAGAGATTGGAAGAGCGGATGGAGAAATTCTTCGACAGACTCACCGAGCTTATACAACTTCTGAAGGAGAAATAAGATGAGAGGCAGAATAACTGCTCTAAGAGGAAGAATTTTACAGCTTCTAAAACAAAACATTGCAGGACTGGACAGGGATGGCATAGTGCATGTGTTTTATCAGTATTACAAAGTCTCTGAGATAGAGGAAGCCCTGCACTATCTGGAAGGCAAGGGCTATCTACAAGCAGAAGAGGTTAAGCTAAAGCCTTATATGAGCTACAAGGTTTACAGAATAACTCCAAGGGGTATCGACCTCCTTGACGGCATAGAGACAGATAAAGGTGTAGCTGTGCCACAGGAGGAGGAATGATGGCACGCAGAAGCAAGGCAGACCTGCTGGACATCATACAGTATATCATTCACCTTTACCACAAAGAAAAAAGAACTATCAGAGAAATAGAAGCAATTCTGAAGTCAGAGGGCTACAACATCTCTAAAAGCGCGATACATCGCACACTGAGAAGCTATGCGGACACAGCAAAAGAGCTTATGGAAATACAATCGGAAGTCAAAGCAGTGCTTGAGGCGGCAAAAGAAAACCCCGCAACCGATAGTCTTGAAGTCATAACCAACATCATTGCAGCCCGACTTCTACGGTTTGTCAAGGACATAGAAGCTCTTGAGTTTGATGACCCGACAGAGCTTATCGCATCACTATATAAACTTTCAGTCTCAGCAGAAAAACTGCAGAGGTATCGGGAAGAGAGACTGAAAAAAGCCATGCAGGAAGTAGAAAAGTCTGAAAAGCAAAACTGGAACAAGGAAGAAGTCCTGAAGCTTTTGAGAGAAGTCTATGAAGGCTGAAAGCATTCTGCTACCATATCAGAGGATTGCACTGCAGGGCATTGAAACAAGAAGGTTTTCTGTCCTCATGTGGGCTCGTCAGACAGGGAAGTCCTTTCTTGTGTCCTACTATGCGATAAAAAGAGCGGTGGAGTTTGTTAACCACAGAGTCGTGGTCATAAGCCCCTCCGAGAGACAGTCTAAAGAGCTTTTAGACAAAGTAAAAATGCATGTGCAAGCTCTCAAGCTTGCAAAAGTGGACTTCTTTGAAGATACGCAGACTTTTCAGCTCGAAGCTCGATTCCCAAACGGCTCGAAAGTGATTGCCCTCCCCTCTAAACCGGAAACTGTGAGGGGCTTCACTGGAGATGTTATCATGGACGAGACCGCCTTTTTTGAAAAAGGCTTTGAAGTATATCAGGCAGTCTTTCCCACCATAACGAGGAACCAACGCTATAAACTCATAGCCATATCCACACCCCGCACAAAGAAAGACCTCTTTTATCACCTGTGGCAGACCGCACAGGAAGACCCTGCATGGTTTAGCTACAGGCTTACAATCCATGACGCAGTTCAAAACGGGCTTGCTATAGACCCTGAGGAACTCAGGAGGGGCATAAAAAATGAACTCGCATGGAAGTCCGAATATCTTTGTGAGTTTATAGACGACGAAGATGTGCTTTTGCCTTATGAGGTTATTCAGTCCTGTGAGGAAGAAAACATAGAAGTTGACGACCTGAGACTTCTCAGAGGCGATGTTTTTGTGGGTGTAGACATTGGAAGGCGCAGAGACCTCACGGTGATAAGCATTCTTGAAAAGCTTGGCTCCGTTTTCTACTTGAGAAGGCTTGAGATTTTGCGTAATGTCTCATTTTCAGAGCAGTTCAAAGTCATAGACCACATAGCCAGTTTTGCCAGAAGGCTTGCTATAGATGAAACTGGTATAGGCATGCAGCTGGCAGAAGAACTTGCCCGTCGCTGGGGCGAGGCAAAGGTGCAGAGAGTCTACTTTACAGCGAGAGTAAAAGAGGAGCTGGCAGAAAGACTAAGACATGCCTTTATAGACAAAATCATAAGAATTCCTCCGGATAATGACCTGAGAGAAGACCTTCATTCAGTCAAAAGGCTTGTGTCAGACAGTGGCAATATAAGATATGAAGGCAATACGGAAGACGGACACGCAGACAGGTTCTGGGCTCTCGCTCTTGCTTTGCACGCAGGAAAAGAAGAAACAAAGGAAATAAGCCCTCTTGTCTTTTACAGCCCCGAGAAAACTGTAAAGAGGTGGTGGCATGTTGAAAGAGTTATTTGAAAAGCTTAAAGACGCACTCAAGAAAAAGGATGCAGGAAGGCTCAGTGTAGAGCCAGTCAGTGTGCTTTTGCCACAGACAAAAGACATACGCTCAAGACTTGTGGACCCACGGTTTCCACGGACTGCCCTGTATGAGATAGAAAGGGCGGTTTTCACTAATCCCGTATTGTCCCAGGTTCATAACCTCGTCATAAACCTTGCCAACACGGGACACACAGTGGAAACCGATAGAGAAGAGCTAAAGGAAGAGATAACGAGACTCGCAGAAACACTTAATATGGACGCTTTTATAAATACCCTTTTCAGTCAGATAATCCTCTACGGGTGCATATCCGCAGAAATCGTTGTCTCGGACAAAGTAGATGCTGTGCAAAAACTCGTCCGTGTCCATCCTTCTACAATTTACTTTGCCTACGACCAGGAGAAAGACCTGTGGAAACCCTACCAGATGGTGTCAGACAAGCTTGTTGAGCTAAACCCTCACACCTACATGTATATACCACTCCTCACGGTGGATGGCTCCCCCTACGGCATACCTCCCATGCTTGCAAGCCTGCCTCTTCTGGACACTACAGACGCTCTTATCACAGAACTCAAAAGCCTTGCCAACAAGCTTGGGCTGATAGGCTTTCTGGATATAACTTTCCCACAACTACAGAGAAGTCCATCGGAGACCGAGGCAGAGTATCAAGAAAGAGCTCGCAAATTCCTGCAGGATACTGCACAGGACATTGCAGAAAACATCTCAAAGGGTGTGCTTTTGCATTTTGAAGGCACACAGGTAGAGTTCAAAGAAGTGTCTGCCAGTGCAGGAGGGCTAAAAGAGGTTTTGCAGACCATAGAAAAGTGGCTCATAGAAGGAGCAAAAGGACAGCCTGCACTGCTTGGCTTTTCAGAAGGCTACACAGAAACATGGGCAACTGTAAGCCTGCACATTTTTGTATCTCAGCTTAAGAACTATCAGAGACTTGTAGAGCGTTTTCTTGAGTATGTTTACAAGCTACACCTCACACTTAGAGGCTATGATGTTAGTGATGTGAATGTGTCCTTTGCTGAGCCTCCTGACTTCAGAGCAAAGGAGGAGGAAGAGGTGATAAAACTCAGAGCAGAAAGCATTGCCACATTGCTGCAAGCAGGAGTCATCTCAGCTGAAGAAGCAAGAAAGCTTCTGGAAGAGGTGCTCTGATGGATGCTTACAGACCAGACCCTGATATAGAGAGAATTCTCAAGCTTGTCCTGCCGAGCCTTAATGCAGGCTTTAAGTCCGCTCTTGAGTATATGCTTGAGCGGAGCAAATACTTTGTAAGCTTTCAGGACTTTGCAAACATGCTACTTATAAAGCTCGAAGAGCAAATGAGGCTGCCAGAAGGCGTTAAGGCAAAGCTTTTGCAAGAACTTGAGGACATATACAGAAAAGAAGTTTCACGCATGCCCCTCAACATACTTGCACGCACACAGCCGGGCTTTTATGACTTTACAGAAAAAGACCACAGAGCCATAGAATACGCCCTGAGACTGCATGACTTTTATCTTGGCAAGTTCTTTCAAGGGGACAGAGAGTTAAGAAAAAGAGTTCTGGACTGGATGAGTGCCTACTACTTAGAGCAGGGCAACCCCATAGGCAGAGGTCAAAAGGGCGTGAAGGAGTTTCTCAGACAGTTCAGGAGCTACATACAACCTCAGACCGAATGGAAGGCAAGACAGATAATAGACACCTCAGTCAACTTCCTTAGAAACGCAGGCAGAATCTACACATTACAAAAGGCCCGAATCTCATACTACAGGTGGGATGCAGTAAACGACAGGCTCACATGCAGAATATGCCGGTCAATGGACGGTAGAGTTTTCAGGACCGAGGAGGCGGTAAGAGCGCTGGACATGCTTGTCTCCACTCAAGACCCAGAACTTATAAGAGACCTCAAGCCCTTCATAAACACAGTGCAGAAAGGAACAAGTGCAGGCATCCCAGGAAAGCTCCCACCCATCCACCCACACTGCAGGTGTGTGGTAGTCGCACAGACAGAAGAAGTAGAGGTAAAAATCCCTGCCAGTGTGGAGCCTATTGGCAAAGACAGTCCTGGACAGAGAGAGCTTCTTAAGGAGTATAGCTCGCTTACAAGAGCGGAGATAAACAACAGGATAAGGGCGCATTTGGGAAGTGAGTGGGCACGTCCACCTGCAGATGCCACAGATAAACAAATACTGAAATATCTTGGTGAGTTTGTCCAGAAGCACTATCATGACCATGCGCAGGAGGTAGGTGTAAGTTCTCTGGAAGAGTATAAAAACTTAGCCTACGACATCATAAAAAAGCCAGATAAGGTATTTGTGGAAAGAAGATTTGGTCAGGACTACTTTGTCTTTTACAGAGGCAATATTAAGGTGGTATGCTCTGACGCAAACCTTTCTATAAATTCAATGTATAAGGAAGAGGTGGACAGATGGATAGAGAGAGTGCAAAAGAACTTCCAGTCGGCCATAATCAGGCTCATTTAGAGCTTATAGGCTTTTATGAGTTTAGCCTCCGCTATCCTGAAACAATACCCTCAGCCTACTGTCATCACAACTACCATATAACCGCAGACACAAGGACAAGGATACACGAACTTGGGTTAGACCATATGGTAAAGGAGCTTGACATCAAGCTTTTGAAAGGACTGAAGAAATTTGGACCACCCGCCTACATGGAAAAGGACAAAAACAAGCCCCTTGAATACTGGTGGTGGCATCTGGATAAAATAGCCACAAAAGAATATCCTGCAGAGCTACTGCCAGAACACCTCAGAGAAATCTACGAGAGCCTTTGAAATCCTTGCTTGATAGCATGCTACTGAAAGCTTAGCATGTAGTGTATGCTTTTGACCCTGGCTTTCAAGCCTGAAAGCGTGGAAGAGACAGAGGGCTACATAGAGTTCACAGTGCGTGCTATTTCTGCTGACACACCTATACAGAGTGCAAAAGGTGAGTTTTATTTTCCCTCGGAACTTCTCATAAAAAAGCAGGCAGACCTGATTGGCAAGCCTCTGCTTTTAGACCACGAGTGGAAGGTGGACAAAATTGTTGGTGTTGTAGTTCATAGCTGGTTTGATGACAGTCAGAAGGCTTTGATGGCAAGGGTGAGGGTAACAAAAGAAGGCAATGAAAGGCTCGTCAGTCTTATAAAAATGTCTCCAAGCCCCATCAAGTCTGTGTCCATAGGTGCGGTGCTCACAAAAGAAAAAGACAAGGTGGTAGATATAGAGTTTAAAGAGCTTTCACTGGTCTTTGAAGGCGCAGACCCCAACGCAAGACTGCTTTCCAAGTATGAAGACATCACGCTTTCCACCGCTGAATGGTGGGATGACCCAGAGCTAAGAGACAAAGCTCCTCAGGACTACTTTTTAGACCCCTCTTCTCGCAGGTATCCATACAAAACATGGGAAGGGAAGATTTCCTGTGAGAGACTTAAGGCTGCTATGCAACTGTCAAGCCTTCATGGACACAGGCAGATTTACGACAGAGCAAAAAGGCTTTATGAAAAACACTGTCAAGGAGGTTAAATATGGAGAAGCTCACAAAAGAAGTTATACTGACGCTCAGCAAAGAAGAGCTTCAGGAGACTGTGGAGACTCTGCAGGCTAAACTGGAGCTTGCGGAGAAAGAAAAACAAGAGCTAAAAGAGCTTGCAGAGCTTGGCAAGAAGTATTACGAACATCTCAAAGCAGAAGCGGTCAGGCTTGTGCGTGCCGTAGATGGAGACAACGCACCCCTTCTCAAGCTCATAGACAGAGCGGATGCGGACACTCTCAAGGCTGTAGTTGATGATTATCAAGAAAGAGCAAAAGAAAAGTTCAGAAGCTCTTCAGTCCAGCAGTCTCAAGAGCCAGAAACGTTCTCAAAAGACTGGCTTGAGAAAGCTGACTATCAGGAGCTTTTAAAGCTCAGAACAAAACTCTATGAGGAGGTCCAAAAATGAGCACAGTAAGCAGGACTACACACCCCGAGCTTTTCCCTCTTTACTACGAGAGGAAGTTGCTTGAGTATGTAAAAGCCAACCTCGTTGCGCTAAAGTTCGGACAGAAAAGAAGCCTGCCTGCTAACTCGGGCAGAACCATAGAGTTCTACAGGGCAAACCCCAAGCCTGTTATCACCACTCCCATAACCGACCAGCCCACACCTCAGGCAACCGCCCTTCCTAACCTCACTCCTATACAGGTCACCGTGCAGGAATACGGAGACAGCATAGACCTGTATGAGTTTGCAGACCTCACTTCTTTTGTTCCCCTTGTGGACTATGCCACTGACATCCTTGCAGACCAGGCGCAGAGAAGCCTTGACACCATAGCCATGAACGAGCTTGTGTCAGGAACAAATGTTTTATACGCAGGAGGAGTAAACGCAAGGTCTGAGCTTACAGGCATACAAAAACTCTCCAAGACAGAAATAAGAAAAGCGGTAAACCTACTGCAGAGAGAAAACATCCCACCATTTGAAGACGGCTACTATGTATGCCTCATACATCCAGACAAAATCCTTGACCTCTTTACAGACAGTGAACTACTACAACTCGCCAGCGCCAACATGTCCGCCTTTGAAAAAGGCTTTGTAGGACAGTTTGCAGGTGTAAAGTTTTATGTGTCCACTACACTGCCAACTGTTTCAAACGGAGGAACGCCACCTGCAACGGTCTACCAGACCCTTGTCCTCGGCAAAGATGCCTATGGCATAGTTGACCTGGATGGCACGTCTCTGAGGATGGTGCAGACTAACGTGGACAGGCTTGGAAGAGTGAAGACGCTGGGCTGGAAGGCATACTTTGCGATAAAGCGTCTGTATGAGCCTGCGATAGTAAGGGTTGAGAGCAACTGATGAAAGTCAGAGTTTTCAGACCACAAGAGGTGCGGATAAACGGCAGGCTCTACAGAGTGCAGGAAGGAGTGCAGGAGCTTGAAGAGCATGTAGCAGAGCTTTTGATGAACCTATCCCTCGCAGAAAGACTTGAGGAGAAGACGGATGATAAGCGTGCAAGAGGTAAGAGAGTTTCTCAAGCAAGCTGACATATCCGAAGAGCTCATCCAGAAAGCAATAAACAGAGCCTACGGCAGATTTGTAAAACTGACAAACAGTGCCCCAGACCCACAGAAAGAAGAACACAGACAAGCTCTCATATACCTCGCAGTGCTTGAGCTTGCCCCACACATAAACCTCTACTATAGAGGGCAAGGAAACACTGAGATAGTCAGAACTAAGGAGCTCGCAGGAGAAGTAGAAAGGCTTTTGAACATAACCCCGAAGGGGGCAATGGTATGGAAGGAGATATAAGAAGACTTGAAAGCTACATGCAAGAACTGCCACAGAGGATAAGACAATCGGTAAGACTCGCCCTTGAGAGAGCAGGAGCAGAGGGAGTTAGCAAGCTTTCAGAACTTTTCAAAACAGAAGGTAAGTCTCTTAGCGTAGAATGGCCTCCTCTCAAAGAAAAATACCTGCGCTGGAAGCTCAAGAAAGGCTTTTCAGAGAAAGTCCTGCACAGGACAACCACGCTCAGACAGAGCTTTAACTCGAAAGTGAATGACTACTCTGCAACAATAGGCACTCCAGTCAAGTATGCCATATACCACGAGTATGGCACAAAGAAAATGCCCGCAAGACCCTTTATGAAGCCTGTGGCAGAGTATCTGTCTGGTAAAGCCCTATCGAGGATTTTCAGAAGTGCCTTTGAGGAGGCTCTCTGATGTGGCAGAAGATTGAAAACGGCATTGTGCAGGCTATAAAGAACCTCGGCTTTGAAAATGTTCAGCTATGGTCTGGCAAGCCTGAAGACCTGCTTAAAAGACCTGCCACATATCCAGCCCTGAGAGTTGTAATAGAAAAACATGAGCTTACCCCTCTTGACCTTTTCAACGCTGGCTTTGAAAGCGTCTTTGACCTTTCTGTGCTTGTCTTTTTCAGAAGCCTCAGAGATGACGGCACGGGAGCATACGCAATAATAGACAGGCTATACAGGCTGAATAACACAGTAATAGAAGGCTATAAGCTTATGCCTGCAGGGGCCAAGCTTTTGCTTACGGACACCTCTGAGTTTGTCTTTCAAGTTTCCTTCAGAGCAGAAGGCAGAGAAGTGCTCTATAGCGAAGAGGAAGTGCTTACAAGAAGAATAGACTTTGAGGAGGTATAGAGATGAAAAAAAGCTACAGAGTCTTGAAAGCGGACTTCCCTTTGCCTGTGCAGGATATTCTGCTCAGCACAGGCATGCTTGTAGAGCTTGAAGAGACAGAGCAGGTGAAATCTTTGCTTGAAATGGGAGTGCTAAAGGAAGAAAATACAAAGAGGTCAAAGAAGGAGGCGTCAAATGGCTGATTTTCTGCATGGTGTTGAGACAATCCTGCTCACAAAAGGACCAGTTCCTGTAAGAGAGGTAAAGTCCGCAGTAGTCTTTCTGGTTGGCACTGCACCCGTGCATACCACAGTGCCACAGGGCATGTCAGAAGAGGACTGGTATGAGCAAGTTGTAAACAGTCCCCTTCTTATCCTTTCAAGAGAAGACGGAGCAAAATACTTTGGACAGCCTACGCCCGGATACACCATACCATATGCCCTTGATGCCATCTTTGACCACGGAGGCACAGTAATCATAGCGGTAAATGTCTTTGACCCGAGAGTGCACAAGAATGCCAGCGGTCAGCCAGACCCTTCTGCAGTCCAGCCTTCTGATGTAATAGGCTCTGTAAGCTCAACAGGCAGGAGGACAGGACTTCAACTTGTGGATACTCTCTTTTCTCAGTTCGGCTTTACCGCAAAACTTATAATTGCACCGGGCTTTTCCACAATACCAGCAGTTGCCACGGAGATGATAGCAAAAGCAAACCTGAAATCAGTCAGAGCTATGGCACTGATAGATGCACCAGTAGGCTACACAGTCCAGCAGGCAATAAACGCAAGAGGAGCAGGAGGGATACTTAACTATTCGGATTATAGAGCGGTAATATGCTACCCGCACGTGAAAGTGTGGGATACAACTAAAAACACAGAAAGGCTTGAGCCGCTATCCGCAAGGCTTGCAGGAGTTATCGCAAGAACAGACCATGAGAAAGGCTACTGGTGGTCGCCTTCCAACCAGGAACTGCAGGGAATAATAGGGATAGAAAGACAAATAACCGCCTCTGTCAACGACCCAAACACAGAAGCCAACCAGCTAAACGCAGCTGGCATAGTCACCGTCTTTAACAACTTCGGCACAGGCTACCGTGTATGGGGCAACAGGTCTTCCGCCTTTCCATCAAAGACAGACCCACTGAACTTTATAAACATTCAGAGAACTGCAGACATAATCGCAGAAAGCCTCGAATACTATGCCCTGCAATGGCTTGATAAACCAGTGCAGGTGGCAATAGATGGTGTCCTTTCTGGAGTTAACGCTTTCATCAGAACCCTTGTAGGCAGAGGAGCACTGGTGGATGGATACTGCTACTTCCCAAAGGACAAAAACCCACCCAGTGAACTTGCCAGCGGACACCTCACCTTTGCCTACCATATAATGCCACCACCACCAGCAGAAAGGATAACCTTCCTCGAGGTTATAGACATAGACCTTCTCAAGAAAGTAGTCGGAGGTTAAAACATGGTTGAGTTAAAGGCAAGGCTTTACGACATAGGAGAGGAGCTTGAAGCTCTCAGAAGGGAAAGAGAGGAGCTCATAAAGAGCATAAAAGAGAAGGCTTATGTCCTTGACCCACAAAGCTTCCTGCCCACCCTGACCGCAAAGACCGCAGAACTTCAGGAGCTTAACTCAAGGCTTCTCCAGAACCTTTATAGAAGCTCAGAGCTATTGAAAGAACAATCAGAACTAAAAGCAAAACTGGGGGTGCTCTCATGATCAGCATCAACAGAGTCACAAACGCAAGGGTATGGATAGACGGCACAGACTTCATAGCCCGTGCAGAGGAGGTAGACCTTCCAAAGGTAAAGTATAAAACCACAGAGCTGAAGGCTCTTGGGCTTGTGGGAGAAACAGAGCTACATACCATAGTGGACAAGATGGAGGCACGCATAAAGTTTAACAGCGTATACCCTGACTTCATAGCTTACGCATCAGACCCCACAAAAGTGCACACGGTGATAGTAAGAGCGACTGTGCAGGTTTACGACCAGCACGGCGTGACCGTCAAACCACTCAGAGCAGAGATAAAAGGCTACTTCAAAGAGTTTGACACAGGCAAGTTAAAAAAAGGCGACAATGCAGAGGCGGAGGCAAGTATGGCAGTCATCTACTACAAGCTTGAGGTAGATGACAAAGAGATCTACGAGATAGATGTGTTTAACAACATCCTCAAAGTCAACGGCGAGGACAAGCTATCTGAATACAGACAGGCTCTTGGAGGTTAAGCATGGAGATAAAGCTTTCTGACGGGAGAACCGCAAGGATAAAAGAAGGGAAAGGTAAAGACCTTTTCTGGGCTATGGAGCATGCCAATAGCCAGAACGAGATAATAAAACTGCTAACTGTAAGGCTTGTGGAGATAGATGGCAAACCCATGAGCGAGGATGAGCTTGAAAACATGCCCATAGCAGACGCCCTTACACTGCTCAACGAGGTGGGAAAACTGGTAAGCCCTTTCCAAGCCCAAAAGCCATCCTCAGCATGATGAAACACGGCTTTAGCTATGAGGAGCTTTGTAGGATGCGGATATCTCAGCTCTCCTTCTGGCTACGTAGTCTTGAACAATTTTACGAAGAGCTCTCTGCTGACGACGATGATTGACAAAGCGCAGAATTCCCCACACAGCAAGGTAAACCAGAAAGGCAAAGAGCAGAACATAGAAAAGAGGTGCAAGCAGGACATAGAGGGCAAAAAAGGCGGGGAAGAGAAAATAAAGAAGTGCTACCAGTCCAAGCCAGACCATACATATAACATATTCCACTGAGGCAGGAAATGGAAAGCTTTGCCATTGCTATAAGCCTGCAACTTGTGGACAACGCTACCAGAGGACTTTTCCAGGCGACGCAGGCGGTCAGAGAACTGGCAAAAAACGTAGAGCAGACAAAAGGCAAATTCAGAGAACTGCAGGAAAGCATACATAACTTCAGCGAGAAACTTGAGGACATCTCTCTCAAGTCTGCGCAGGCAGTAGCCATGCCTCTGGCAACTCTTACGAAGGCTATGAACTCCTTTGAGGAGCTTGAAGATGCACGGGTGCGTATGGAAGTTGCTTTTATGACAAAAACGGGACTGCCTGAAGAGTTAGAAAAAATAACAAAGCAGGTGGAAAAACTCGGAGCTGAACTGCCGGGTGCCACAAAGGATTTTTATGAAATGTCTACCGCGCTTAAATCTGGAGGGCTTTCCGCAAAAGACATCGCAGGAGGGATACTGGAAGGCACTGCAAAGGCATGGGTGCTTTTCAAGGACGAAGCAGACCCCAGAAAGATGGCAGACATGGCAACAAAGTTTGCAAACGCTTTCAAAATAGACCCAAAGCAGTTTACTCAATTCATAGACCAACTACAGAGACTAAAATTTGCATCAGGGATGGAGCTTTCTGATATAGCCTACTCAACAAAATACTTCTCGAACTACCTGCAACAACTTGGAATAACAGGCATGAAAGCGGTAGATCTCATGTTTCCCCTGCTCGGCACGCTTAGGCAGGTAGGACTGGAGGGTGAGACCGCAGGAACTGCCATAGCAGGCATGTTTAAAGGAATAATGAGCTTTGACGAAAATGTGCAAAAACTGAAGGGTGTGCAGATTTCCCTTCGGGCAAAAGACTTCATGACAGAAGAGGGCTTTAAGCTTGAAGAGTTTCTTATTGCCTTAAGACAAGAGCTTGAGAAAGTGCAAGACCCACTCAAGAGGATGCAAGTGATGAAACAACTCTTTGACGACGAAGGTATGCGTGCAGTGTCCGCCTTGCTTGCAAAGAACAAAGAAGAAGCTCTGGCTTACCTCGAAGCCCTAAAAAACACTATGGACCCTGAAGAATATCAAAAACTTAGAAAGCAGATAGAAGAAGGAGGCTTTACAGGAATTGAGGGCATGCGCAAGGCAATGGACGAACAGGCAAGCCTTCAGGACAGAATAAACAAAACCATGAACACGTGGAAAAACGTCAAAGAGTCCTTCTTTGGCACCCTTGAGAGCCTTATGGGAGTGGCAGGCTCTCTCTTTGCAGAGCCTCTCAAAAATATATTTGACACCATCAACAACAACGTGCTTGGGCCAATAATAGAATGGATACAGAAAAACCAGAGCCTTGCAAAAGCCATAGCCTACCCCATAGCAGGGCTTGCGGTGTTCGGAGCTGTAATAGGGACAGTCTCTTTAGTGCTTGCCTCTTTTCTCAAGCTCATAAGCTTTTCCATGGGCATCCTGTCTGTTGTAGGAACTGTGATTAAAGCACTTGCAATAGCCTTCAACGTGCTGAAAGGAGCAATCCTCTTTGCAAGAGTTGCTATGCTATCTCTCGTAGCCTTTAACCCAGTTGGACTTGCAATAATAGCCATAGTCTCTGCCCTTGCCGGCATCGCATGGCTTCTGTGGAAAAACTGGGACAGAGTGACAAGACTTTTGACATCAGCATGGAACTGGCTTAAACAAAACTGGCAGAGACTCGCAAGCTTTTTAATGTCTGTAAACCCCTTCTATCAGATAATCGTAGCGGTTAACAATCTTGTGAAAAAGCTCTTTGGGGTTAACCTCTTTGATGCAGGTGCAAGGCTTGTCAGCACACTATGGCAGGGCATAAAATCACTATCAAACAAGCCAGTGGAAGCCTTCAGAGAAATCGTGCAGAAGATAAGAAACATGCTACCATTCAGCCCGGCAAAGGAAGGACCACTCAGAGACATTCACAGGATAAGGCTTGTGGAGACCATAGCAGAGAGTATAAAACCCACGCCACTTGTGAATGCTATGAGACACACACTTCAGAGCGCCACAGGCATATCAGGAAAGCCCGCTATGGCATCCTCAGGAAACTTCCACATAAACATCACCATAAACGCACATAGCAAAGACGTTGCCATTGAGCTGGAAAAACAGATAAGAGAAGTCCTCAGACGCATAGAAAACGAACACTTCAGGAGGAGATACTAATGCAATACGGCTCACTTGGAGATGTGATTTTTGAAGTGCATCAATACTACGCACACACAGAAGACAATAGTTACATCTATGCACGACCCCAGACCATACAACCACCGTCCACAACGCAATGGTTTGGTAAAGAGCTCAGAAAAATAAACCTCAAGCTCAAGCTCCACTGGATGTTGGGAGACCCTCAGTCTGCATACCAGAAGCTCAAAGAACTTGCAGAAAAAGGCGAGCCCCAGAAACTCATAATAGCCCAGCAAGTGCTCGGAGAATTTGTTATAGACCGTATAAGCGCAGAATACACGCAGACCAACGTGCATGGACAACCTGTAGCTATAGAACTTACCCTGGAGCTTACCGAATTTACAAAGAAAGAGCTACAAAAAACACAGAACGCAAGAAGACAACAAGCCAGACAAAAGAAAACCAATAGCCAGACACAGACCAGACAACAACCTAAAGCCCTAATCACCAGAGAAGGAGCCACAAAATGAGATACATCACAAAAGATGGAGACAGATGGGATTTGATAGCATACAGGCTCTATGGAGACCCATATGTCTATGATGCTCTCCTGCTATACAACCCACAATACAGCCACATGCCAGTGCTTCCAGCGGGCATAGAGTTAACAGTGCCAGAGCTTGAATATGAAGAAGATATTACCGAGGTAGCACCGCCATGGCAGACAGATTAGTGCCACAGCCATATCTGTATGTGGAGTTAAATAACACAGATATCACCACACATATAACACCCTTTCTCATTTCTTTCAGATATATTGACAACGACGGACTACAAAAGCAAGAGAGCGATGACATAGAGATAGAACTGCATGACCCAGAAGGCTTTTTCAGAGAAAATCCACCAGCAAGAGGCTCAGCCCTGAAAGTCAAATTCGGCTACACAGATAGGATCAGAAACGCAGGCGTGTTTTTCATAGACAGCTACACCTACTCAGTCAGCAGAGATGGAGACACATTTACCATCAAAGCCCTTGCAAAAGATGTAAAATCAAGTTATCGCACCATAAAGACAACCGCCTTTGAGAACAAAACCCTAAAACAAATAGCAGAAGAGATAGCCCAGAGACACGGCTACAGTCTACACTTCAAGGGCGAGGACATTCAATTCACCAGGCTTACTCAGAACCAAAAAAGAGACCTTGAGTTTCTCGCAGAACTCTGCAGGCTCTACGGTAAAACATGTAAAGTATCAAACAAAAGGCTTGTGATAATAGATCCTGAAGAGCCGGTAGGCATCTACAAACTCACCAGAGACAACATCATCTCTGCCAGCTTTGAAGTCTCAAGCCTGTATGAACAAACCTCTGAAGTAATCTATCTTGACCCGAATAAGAAAGAGACAACACAGGACAAAAAACAGAGTAAAGTCAAAAGTGGAGACACACAGAAGATAAACCGGAGAGTAGAGAACCAGAGACAGGCAGAGACCATAGCCAAAAAGCAAGCAACACTCAATGACATGAAAGAACTACAGGCAAGGGTAGAGTGCGTAGGCATTCCAGAACTTCACGCAGGAGAATGGGTGGAAATATCTGGCTTTGGTAGATTTGACAGACAGTATTACATCCAATGTGCCACACACACGATTACCAGAGATGGCTATATTACAGAATTAGAGCTATTACTTGCACCTGGAGAGAAAAAATGATAAGAGTTGGCAAGGTAGTGGAAGTTGACGACAAAAACGCAAAAGTCAGAGTGCAGATAGAAGACGCAGATGCAGTCATAACCTACTGGCTCCCAGTAGTCCATCAAAAGACACAACACGACAAACACTACTGGCTACCAGATATAGGCGAGCTTGTTGTCTGTGGCTTTTATGAAGACGACTGGGATACGGGCTTTGTGCTTGGAAGCATCTACAACGACAAAGATAAACCACCTTCACAAACAAGAGACAAGTTTGTAATAGAGTTTAAAGACGGCACAAGGATAGAGTATGACAGAACTTCACACAACCTCAAGATACACGTCACCGGCAAGGTAGAGATAAAAGCTACAGAAGTTGTTGTCACAGGAGAAACCGTAACAGTAGTCGCAGGAGAGACTACAAAAATAGCTGGCAGTGAAATTACAATAGGAGGTTAAGAGATGCTTAAAATAAACGTAGACGCAGAAACAAAAAATATAAAGCCCTCGGGAAACAGTAAACTTGGAGAGGATGGCAGAAGGTGGGATACGGTCTTCTGTCATCATATAGACTGCAACGCATTGTCAATCATGTCAACAATACTTCCAATACCGCAAGCAACGCTTGGTTTAGAAAATAACAGATGGGAGGCGCTTTACACAAAGGTGGTGTCTGCTGAAAATGTGCAAGCGGATAGCCTGCAGAGTCGGGAGGTTTCCACAGAAAACATATCAGGTCAGCAGATACAAACTCAAACGATTATATGTGAAAGTATGCAGACAGACACAGCATCGATAGATAACATTAGCTCACAGACAGCATCGATAGATAACATTAGCTCACAGAACGTATCTTCAAGCAATATTACCGCACAGACACTTTCTGTAAACAATATTACCGCACAGACACTTTCTGTAAACAATCTTAATGCAAGTAGCTCACTGTCTTCATCCAACATCAATACCACGAACATAAATGTGTCGTATGAAGCTCATATATATAGCTGTATAGTGCACTACTATTTCAGATCACCTCATATCGTGTTTCCAAACGGCTGGAGTATAGCCCCCTCTGGCAACGGTCTGGCTTTCTATGACTCAAGTGGTTATGCTGTTCTTATAGTAAGAAATGACGGCATATGGTTCAACGGTCAGAAAATAAAATAGCAGATGGGGTCGGATTTTTGACCACAGAGCCTCACGAGAGGGTGGGAGGGAGAATATGCATTTTTGCAATGATTGTAATTTTGCATAATCTTTGAGAATGCGAGAGGGGGGGTTGGTGGGGGGAGGGAAAATACAAATTTGTCGCATTGTGCGACTTTTTTGTATTCTTTGAGATTGTTAATATAATCTGCCAGAGACAGCCTCACTTTCTAAAATCCTTGAGAGACAAAGCTTTTGTGAAATTGTTAATATAATCTGCCAGACCTAAAAAAGTCATAGAAAGCAGAAAAGTAAGGAATAGCAAGGCTTTCAGAAAATGCGGGAGTGTTGCAGAATTTCTGAAAAACTCCACTTCTAAAAACAACGGAAAAACCTATACTTAGAAATATACTTGCAACACCCCCACACACTCTCAAAATTTTTCAAAAATTCTGCAACAGCCTCAGCAGATTATATTAACATTGCTTTCAAGTGCTTGATAATTAAGGCTTTCCCGCTATGTCCCATTATGTCCCGCTATGTCCCGCAAACAAGAGGGTTGTTGCAGAATTTCTGCAAAATTACAGTGCACCTTACGAACATTTCACAGAAAGGCAGGCAAGGGAGGCAATAGAGCATGCCAGTAAGATCCTTGAGTTCGTCCGTCATCAGATGGGTCTCTAAAGAAGAGGTTGAGAAGACTCTCAGAGAATGGGCTCATAAGGTGAGGTCAGAGCACCCAGAGGTGCTCAGGGTGGGATACTTTGGTTCTTATGCGAGGGGAAACTGGGGAGTAGGAAGCGATGTGGACCTTCTGCTTGTGGTCTCTGAAAGCAAAGAGCCCTTCATCAGAAGACCTCTCGCCTTTGATACCACAGAGCTTCCAGTTCCGGCTGACCTGCTGGTTTACACAGAAGGAGAGCTGGACAAACTGAAAGACACAAGGTTTTACAGAGAAGTTCTTCAGAAGGAGGTGGTGTGGCTCTTTTAGAGCCTCTGTAGAAGGTAGGCCCACAGGGGCACGCCCAAAAAGCTAACTATAATTCCCAGTCCTGCGCTGGCAAAGGCGAGGTTGTGGTTAAGACCGTATTTCAGGACCAGCACGCTGGCGGTTATCATGGTGGGCATGGCGGACTCAAGCACTGAGACCCTGTAGGCGGTCTCGCTCAGTGGAAAAAACTTCAGCACAAGAAGGGCAAAGAGGGGAGAAAGGAGCATTTTAGTGCCCATGGCAATCCCAAGAAGTTTCAGGTCTCTGCCCATGCGTGAAAACTCAAGAGATAGGCCTAGGGAAAAGAGGACAACAGGAAGCAAAGATGCCACAGAAAAGTCCACAAACTTCCACAGGGACGCAGGCAAATCATAGCCTCTCAGGGCAAAGCCAGAAATAAGCCCCAGAAAGGGCGGGAAAAGGACTATAGACTTTATGTCAACCTTTCCGCTCACTATGAGAAAGCCCACAGAGGATACAGCCAGAAAAGAACCCACGCTGTCGTATATGACCGCATACTTGAGACCTTCCTCTCCAAAGTATGAAAAGCTGTAGGGATATCCCAGAAAGGCTGTGTTCCCAAAGGCGGAGACCATCATAAGAGTTCTCAGGTTGACTCCATCAAGCCTCATCAATCTGCCAAGCGCGTAAGAAGAAAGAAGGCAAAAGGCTATCACAAGCCATGCACCAGCTCCCACAAGGAACACCTCTCTGGAGAGCCCCAGGCTGTGGGCGGTCTTGAAGCTAAGAAGTGGAAGGGCAAAGTAAAGCACGTAGTTGACCAGAACCCTTGAGTGCTCCTCTGAAAAAAGCCCAAGCCTTTTGAGCGTGTAGGCAAGGCTCACAGTCAAAAAGACCTCAAGCATAGAAAAAGCTCTCTATCTGCCTCCTTATTATGCGGTAGGGTCCGAGGTGAAGCCTGAGAAACTTCTCAAGTCTTCCTATGGGCAGGAGGTTCTGGGGTGACCTTCTGTCCTGAAAGGACTGACTGGCAAAGAGGGGAAGAACCCCTGCCGAGAGGTCTGCAAGTCTTTTCACCTCGTCAAAGTCTCTTCTAAAGACTTCTACTCTGGCAAGTCCATGTATTCCCTCGTGCTCACTGAGCTTTACATACCATGTGTATTTATCCACCTTTTCTTTCTCTTCCTGCTTCTGCTGGTAATGAGTCTTTATTATGGGGCTCCTCTGCCCTGGGCGGAGGGAGTAAAGAAGAGGTAGGTAGGAGCTTTCCATGTAAAGTCTCTTCATGCCCTTTACAAAACCAAGAAAGGGAGTGTTCTTCAACCTGTAGCTAAGCGTGCCATCACACACCACAAGGCTGTCCTGAACCCTTTTGTAAACATGAAGAGCCAGTTTTGCCTCAAGCTCTTCCTTCATGTATCTGTTTACTTCCACAGATATCTCACCTTCAACAGGGTATGGTCTGAAGCCGAGCACTTCTTGCAGGAGGGCACCCTTTTTGTGGACCAGTAGCCTCTCTATTTTGCTAAGTAAAAGGGCTTCTCTCAGCAGGTTCATTCTTCCGTATTCTATCCTCAAGGCACCTGCACCCAGTGATAGAAAGGCACCTTCGAAGCTCTCTCCCGTTTCTTCGTCTCTTATGTAGGCAAGGCACTCTGTGCGTCTCACACCATCTATAAACACAAGGCTGAAGCTCTCAGGCAAATAGCCCTCATATACCTTTGGCTCCTCTGCAAAGTCGGCAAACTGTTCTGACTCCTCCATCTCAACTGGTTCCACCTCCTGCGGTTGCTGGGGGCTCAGGGATACTCTGTATTTTCCCAGAACTTTCATATTCCATATCCTCCAGATTTTTGCCTATCAGGTATTTTAGCTCATTGAGGTTCTCACCGGTCACAGCAGATATGGCTATGAAGGGATAGCCCTTTTTTTCAAATTCCCTTCTGAGAATATCAAGGTAAGACCGGTCCGAAAGACCATCTACTTTGGTTCCCACCACCAGCTGCGGCTTTTTCATGAGCTCAGGGCTGTAATTCTCCATCTCTTTGCAGACGGCTTCAAAAGCCCTTATGGGGTCTTCGGTCCTTCCATCCGATATGTCCACAAGGTGAAGCAGTAGCCTCGTCCTTTCTATGTGTCTGAGAAACTCATGACCCAGCCCCCTGCCCTGACTTGCACCCTCTATCAGACCGGGAATGTCTGCCAGCACCACATGCCTTTCCTCGTCCAGATCCATCACACCGAGCACCGGAGACAGGGTAGTGAAGGGATAGTCTGCTATCTTCGGTCTTGCCCTTGTGAGCTTTGAGATGAGGGTGGATTTGCCTGCATTGGGAAGGCCCACCAGACCTACATCCGCTATGAGCTTTAGCTCAAGGACAAGCCATCTTTCTTCTCCCCTTCCCCCCTTCTCTGCATACCTTGGCGTCTGGTTTGTGGGAGTGGCAAAGTGGGCATTGCCCCTTCCACCCCTTCCACCTTTTGCCACCACGCACCTCTGCCCGTCCATGAGGAGGTCGCAGAGCACCTGCCCCGTCTCCGCATCCATCACCACGGTGCCTACGGGCACCTCTATTATCAGGTCTTCTCCGTCCCTTCCCTTCTGATTTTTACCCCTGCCGTGCTCCCCTCGCTGGGCCTTAAAGTGTGCCTGAAACTTAAAGTCATACAGAGTGTGCTTTCTGGAAGTGGCAAGCAGAACCACATCTCCACCCTTCCCGCCATCGCCACCCGCCGGTCCTCCAAAGGGTCTGTATTTTTCCCTCAGAAAGGCGACCGCTCCATTGCCACCATCTCCTGCCTTAACGTGAATTTTCACCCTGTCAACGAACATAGGGAAAAAGTATAATTCCCCTGTGTTTGAACTCAACGGTTTTAGAGTTGGCTTTTTCTGCTCCACCGCAGATGGAAAGATAACCACCAACAGAAAGTTCAGGCTTGCAAACCTGAGCTACGAGAGGGTAATGGATGCTGTGGAGAAAAACCTTGAAGACTTCAAAAGGCTTCTTGACCTCTCCCTGTCTCTCGGCTGTGGTATATTCAGGCTTGGCTCGGATATAGTGCCCTTTGCCTCCCACCCCTTCTTCAAAAGGGAGTGGCTAAAGCCCATAGGGGAAAGGCTGGAGGAGTTCTCAGAGGTTTTAGAGGAATACCCAATAAGAATAACCATGCACCCGGGGCAGTTTGTGGTGCTGAGCTCTCCAAGAAAAGAGGTGGTGGATGCATCACTGAGGGAGCTGGAGTATCACTTTTGGCTTCTTGATAGGCTGGGGGTTGGAGAGGAGGGTGTGGTGGTAGCTCATGTGGGTGGAGTATACGGCAGTAAGGAGGAAAGTCTGCACAGGTTTAGAAGGCTTTTGAGGGAAAACCCCTGGCTCCACAGGAGGCTCGCCGTTGAAAACGACGAGAGGCACTACACGGTGAGAGACCTTCTGGATGCAGAGCTTGGACTGCCCATAGTCTTTGACTACTATCATCACACCCTCAACCCCTCAGAGTTTGACCCTCAGGAGGTGCTCAGTAGCTGGAGGGGGCGAGTGCCTGAGTTTCACCTCTCTTCCAGACCTGAGGGGAAACACCGCTTTGGCGAGCACGGCGACTGGGTCAGGCTTGAGGACTTTCTCAGCCTTGTGCACATGTTTGGTGGCAACAGGATTGACCTTGTGCTGGAGGCAAAGCAGAAGGAGAGGGCAGTGGAAAAGCTCCTGAGAGAGCTATATATTTACTCTGATGCTGAGCCTTGAAGAGCTCCAGAAAGCTCCCGAAAAGCCTGGTGTATACATCTTTAAGAAGGGAAAAAAGCCCATATACATAGGAAAGGCAAAAAGCCTGAGAGACAGACTTGTCCAGCACTACAGACTGGCGGAGAAGGACAGCAAAGAAAGAGCCATAATAGAGAACTCTACCAGTGTGGAGTGGGTAATAACCAGAAACACCTTTGAAGCCCTCACCCTTGAGGTAGACCTCATACAGCTCCACAAACCCCGATACAACGTGCTACACAAGTATGGAGGCGGATACCCTCTACTTCTCATAACGGAGGATGCCTACCCCACCGTAAGGGTAGTCAGAGGCACAGAACACGCAGGACAGCTCTTTGGACCTTTCTTTAGCCCATCAAAGGCAAAGAGGGTGAAGAGACTTATCCACAGGGTTTTTAAGCTCCGCACCTGCGACCCCATGCCCATAAGAAAAGAGCCCTGCATGGACTATCACCTTGGACTCTGCTCAGCACCCTGCTGTGGTCTTATAGACAGGGACGCTTACAGGCTTTCTGTAAGGTCTGCTGTAGCTCTCCTTTCGGGGGAGGTGAGCGGAGTTCTGGAAGAGCTCTACTGGAGAATAGAGAAGGAAATGCATTCGCTCAACTTTGAAAGGTGTGCCATGTTGAGAGACCAGATACAGGCTCTTGAAAACCTTTCAAAGGGTCAGAAGGTTTCTGGTCTGGCTTATGGCAGTGCAGACATACTATACACCATAGGCAGGGTTCTTGGCATATTCCTCATAAGGTCAGGCAGGCTTGTAGACAAGCAGGTCATAACTCTGGAGAAGGAAGAGGAGCTTGAGGAATTTATCCTTGGTTTTTACTACTCAAGCCCTCTGCCTCAGAGCCTTGTGGTAAACTTTGAGCTCTCTGAGGAAGCCCTCTGGTGGCTATCGCAGAGGGGGAATTTTGAGCTGAAGAGAGATATAGACCAAGAGCTTGAGGAGCTTATTGAGGAAAACCTTGGAGAACACCTTGACCCGGCGGTTCTCAGAGATGAGTTTCACAGAATTCTCAGCATTCCACTGCCCGAGAGGATTGAAGGCTTTGACATATCTCACTTTTACGGAGAATACACTGTGGGCTCCTGCGTGGTGTGGGAGATGGGGGCGATGAACAAAAAGGGCTACAGAAGATACAGGGTCAAGAACTTTGAGGGCATCGACGACTACAGGGCAATGGAGGAGGTGCTCACAAGAAGGGCAAGGAGGCTCAGAGAGGGCGAAGAGAGGATGCCAGACCTCTGGCTGATAGATGGAGGCTACGGACAGCTAAGAGTGGCGGTAAGGGTCAGAGACAGGTTCTCACTTCCCATAAAGGTCTACGCTCTGGCAAAGGAGGAAGAGATTCTTATATCTGAGGAAGGGAAGGAAATAAGGCTATCACAGTATCCTGTTCTCTACAGGGTCTTTGGTCTTATAAGAGACGAAGCCCACCGCTTTGCCCTCACCTACAACAGAAAGTTAAGACTCAGGGAAGGCATCAGCGATGTGTTAGACAGAATAAAGGGCATAGGAGAGGCGAAGAAAAAACTCATATACAGAAACTTTGAAAACCTTTACGAATTTCTGAAAGCTGACGACAGAACACTCAAAAGGTTGGGCATCAATCCCAGTGTCAGACAGGAGGTGGCAAGGTATCTTCAACAGTAGTCAGAAGGTTATAATATAAATCATCACTTTTTGACAGGAGGCACGCATGGCAAAGGGAACGGTGGCTTATAAAATACTTCAGAACCACCTCGTGAGCGGAAGGCTTATCCCCGGAGAGGAGATAGCCATCAAGATAGACCAGACGCTCACTCAGGATGCCACGGGTACCATGGCATACCTGCAGTTTGAGGCAATGGGAGTGGACAGGGTAAAGACAGAGCTTTCTGTAAGCTACATAGACCACAACATGCTCCAGACGGACTTTAAAAATCCCGATGACCACAAGTATCTCATGAGCGTGGCAAAACGCTACGGCATATGGCTTTCAAAGCCCGGCAACGGCATATGCCATCAGGTGCATGTGGAGCGATTTGCAAAGCCCGGCAAAACCCTGCTTGGCTCAGATTCGCATACACCCACCTCCGGTGGTGTGGGTATGATTGCCATAGGTGCAGGGGGACTTGATGTGGCTGCCGCCATGGCAGGTGAGCCTTTTTACCTGAAAATGCCGAAAATAGTAGGTGTAAAGCTAACGGGTAAGATGCCCCCATGGGTTACTGCAAAGGACATAATCCTTGAACTTCTGAGGAGACTTACCGTCAAAGGTGGAGTGGGAAAGATTTTTGAATACTTTGGAGAGGGTATAAAGGAGCTCTCTGTGCCTGAGAGAGCCACCATCACCAACATGGGAGCAGAGCTTGGAGCAACCACATCTCTCTTTCCCTCTGATGAAATTACCAGAGCTTACCTGCGGTCCCAGGGCAGAGAGGGAGACTGGATGGGGCTTCTGCCAGAGCCAGATGCAGAATACGACGAGGTTATTGAGATAAACCTTTCGGAGCTTGAGCCCCTCATAGCCTGTCCACACTCTCCCGACAATGTCCTGCCCGTCAGAGAAGTGGAGGGCACAAAGGTAGACCAGGTGGTCATAGGCTCCTGCACCAACTCTTCCTTTGTGGACCTCACACGGGCAGGGCTAATGCTCAGAGGTAAAAAGGTGCATCCGGACGTGGTATTTGCTGTGGCACCCGGCTCAAAGCAGGCTCTTGAACTCATAACTCAGAACGGGGTGCTTTTGGACTTTCTCAAAGCAGGAGCGAGAATCCTTGAGAGTGCCTGCGGCCCCTGCATAGGCATGGGCTATGCTCCACCAAGCGGGGGTGTTTCTGTGCGTAGCTTTAACAGGAACTTTGAGGGAAGGTCTGGCACGCCCGACGCAAAGGTCTATCTGGCATCTCCAGAGGTATGCGTGGCTGCGGCCATCGCGGGAGAGATAGTAGACCCCAGAAGGCTGGCAGAGAGGGAGGGCATTCAGTGGGTCAGGGTGGAAATGCCCGAAAAGTTCCCATACGGAGATGAAGCCTTTATACCGCCACTACCGGAGGAGGAGGCAAGAGAGGTAGAAATATACAGAGGTCCAAACATAAAGCCCCTTCCGGAGTTTGATGAGATGCCCGAGGGCATAATGGGAGAGGTAAGCCTTATAGTGGGGGACAACATCACCACAGACCACATCATGCCTGCAGGTGCAAAGATACTTCCTCTCAGGTCTAACATATACGCCATAAGCGAGTATGTGTATCACTATGTGGACCCGGAGTTCGTCTCAAGGGCAAAGAAGGTAAGGGATGAGAAGGGCAAGGCTAGCATCATAGTGGGCGGAGAAAACTACGGACAGGGCTCTTCCAGAGAGCATGCGGCTCTGGCTCCCAGATTCCTTGGGGTGCGTGCGGTCATTGCCAAGTCCTTTGCAAGAATTCACCACGCAAACCTTGTAAACTTTGGCATAGTGCCCCTTGAGTTTGTGGATAAGGAAGATTACAACAAGTTCTCCCTTGGAGACGAGATAGAAATTCCAGAAATTGCAGAAAGGCTCAGGGCTGGGAAGGAAGTTTTGGTCATAAACAGGGCCACGGGAGAAGAGATAGTGTGCAGATACAACCTTACCCCAAAACAGGTGTCCGTGCTTCTGGCAGGAGGGCTTCTTAACTGGATAAAGAACAAGCAAAAGGTGGAGGTATAACCTGCTGTGAAGGTGTGGTTTATTGCCTTGACAATTTGCCTTGCGTCGGTGGTGCAATCAAAAGAGGTGCCTTTTACTCTTGAAGACAGGGACAGGCTTATTCAAATAGAAACTGAGCTGAAAGCCCTGAGTAAGAGCGTTGATGTAAGGTTTGATGAAGCTAATAGGAGAGTAGATACAAGGTTTGATGAAACCAACAAGAGAATAGACGAGATAAACCGTAAAATAGACATGCTTTTTAACTTTCTGTGGATAATCAGTGGGGTTTTTACCACTATAACGGTTGCCACTATCGGCTTTGCCATATGGGACAGAAGGACTGCTATTAAACCTCTTGATGATAGAGTTAGAAAAATTGAAGATAAGGAGAAGGTTTTCATTGATGCACTGAAAAAGCTGGCAGAGAGGGACAGGGAACTTTTTGAACTTCTAAAAAAATACAACCTTTTGTAGGAGGTAGGCTATGAAACTGCGTAAGGTAGTTTCTGTTGTAGGTGCTGGGAATGTGGGGGAGCACACTGCCAGTCTTCTGGCTCTGAGGGGTCATGTGGACGTGCGCATGTTTGACCTGCCAAAGAGGGATGGGGAAAAGGTCATTGAACCAGTTAAGGGTAAAGCACTCGATATTCAGCAGATGCTTTCCGCTCTCAACATAGATGGAAGAGTGGAGGGCTATTCAGTCTCCCCCGAAGGTGAAGGCTATGAAGCTCTCAAAGACAGCGACCTTGTGGTGATAACCGCAGGCTTTCCGAGGCGTCCGGGCATGTCCAGAGAGGACCTCCTGGACAGAAACATATCCATCCTCTCTGTTATAGCCAGCAAGATAAAGGAGTATGCACCAGAAGCCATAGTTATCGTGGTCACAAACCCAGTGGACCTCATGACCTACGCCGTCTACAGAATACTTGGCTTTGAGAAAAACAGGGTGATGGGTATGGCTGGCGTGCTTGACTCTGCACGTTTCAAAACCTTTATATCAAAGGAGATAAGAATATCACCCCAGGATATAAACGCCTATGTGATAGGCGGACACGGCGATGAGATGGTTCCTCTTATATCCATCTCCAACGTGGGAGGAATACCTTTAAAGGATATGCTTCCAAGGGAGAAGATTCAGGAACTTATAAAAAGGACACAGTTTGGCGGGGGTGAGATAGTGGACCTTATGGGAACATCTGCCTATCACGCACCCGCTGCATCCATAGTGGAGATGGTGGAAGCCATAGTGACCGACAACAAGAGAATCCTTCCCTGTTCTGTATACCTTGATGGTGAGGTGGGGCAGTATTACGAGGCGGAGGGGCTGTGCGTGGGTGTGCCAGTAAAACTTGGCAACAACGGAGCCGAAGAAATCATTAAAATACCCATGATAGAGGAAGAGCGTAATATGTGGAAGAAGTCTGTGGAGTCCGTAAGGAAGAACATAGCAATCGTGGAGGAGCTTTTAAATGCGAGAAGTGCACTATGAGCAGATAGTTGAAGCTGTCAGGCGTATTGCCATAAAGGCAAACTATGAGCTTCCTGAAGATGTGGAGCTCGCCTACCAGTCCGCACTCAGGAGGGAAGAGTCTGAGCTGGGGCGTGAGGTCCTTCAGCAGATTCTCCTCAACATAAGGGCTGCCAGGGAAGAGCAAGCAGCTTACTGTCAGGATACGGGTGTGGCAGTGGTCTTTGTAGAACTTGGACAGGAGGTGCATGTGGTGGGTGGCTCTCTTGAGGACGCCATAAACGAAGGAGTAAGAAAGGCTTACACAGAGGGGTATCTCAGGGCTTCCATGGTCTACGACCCCGTTTTTGAAAGGAAGAACACAAGGGACAACACGCCTGCGGTAATTCATTACAGGGTTGTGCCGGGAGACAGGCTAAAGCTCACCTTTGCACCAAAGGGTGCAGGCTCGGAAAACACCTCAAGGCTCGCCATGCTAAAGCCCGCCGACGGCTGGGAGGGCGTAAAGAGGTTTGTTCTTGAGACGGTCAAACTGGCGGGACCCAACGCCTGCCCACCCTTCACCGTGGGTATTGGTATAGGGGGCACTTTTGAATACTGTGCCCTTCTGGCAAAGAAGGCACTTTTAAGACCGGTGGGAGAAAGGAGCTCAGACCCGGTGGCAAGAAGGATAGAAGAGGAACTCATAGAGGAGATTAATAAGATAGGCTGGGGACCCATGGGCTTTGGTGGAACGGTTACTGCGGTGGATGTAAAGGTGGAACTCTACCCCTGCCATATAGCCTCCCTACCGGTGGCAGTCAACATCCAGTGCCACGCAAGCAGGCACGCAGAGATAGAGCTGTGAAGTATATTCTTATTCTGGCTTTTATAGGTCTAATAACCGTGCTTTTTTTGAGTGGGATGGCTTTCAGAATGTTGAGGAGGAGGATTTCATAAAGATTTCAGATTTAGAGCGTAGATTAAAACACTCATTAGAGGAGGGTTAAAATGAAAGGTTTGTGGCTGAAAGCTTTTGTTTCCTTTGCTTCGTACAGTCTTATATCCTCATGTGGTGGGGGTGGGGGAGGTTCGCCCACCATTAGAGCTGACCTCTACATTACAGACGCTCAGGAGAATACCTATCAATCGGTGATTGTCAGGATTTATGAAATCAACCTCTGCTCAGACAACGCATGCCAGAGCAAGATAAACCTGTTTACAAACCAGCAAGGCGTGGAAATTGACCTGAAGAGGCTTGAGAACGTCATGCAATACCTGAACACAGGGGATATACCACAGGGCACATACAACAGGCTTGAAGTGATACTTGACAAGAATCTCAGTGTAGATAATAACCCTGCACAGTTTAATTCAATAAGCCAGACAAATAAACCTAACACCGTTTACTGCCACGCTGATAATAAATGCCACATAAGGTTTAACGGCATAGTTCAGCCTTTTTCAGTGGGAAAGTTTGCTGTGGATTTTGACCTCAAACAATTTCAGATAAATCAGAATACAAGTCCATGGACTGTTACTGACCTTCTTATGAAACCCCTCACTCCTGCGGAGGTGGGTAATAGGGGTTTTGTTCTTTTTCTGACGGTCAATAGCATGGGAAATGACAGTTTTACAGGTTCCTGGATGAGTCGCACTTATACAGTTAGCTTAAATCAGAGCACTACCTGCAGTATAAACCATACCTTTTACTCCGGACAGCAGTGTTTGCAGCACCTACAGAGAGACATGTGTTATATGGTCAGGGTGCGTCAGGATCCTTCAGCTTACACCTCCCTGATAGCTTCTGATATTTCATCCGCACCTCAAAGACTCTGTGTAAGATGAAAGGACCCGCCTCAACGGCGGGCTCGACTAGATATTTCAGGGCATGGGGCAGGGTATCTGTATTGCCACCTTCAAGTGTATGCCGTAGTATGGATAGTAAGGTACTGTCGCAGTCCAGGACTGGCCTGTTGCGTTGTATTTGAACTCAAACTGACCCGGAGCTGGGTTTCTTGCGGGAGGAGTGGTGCTATAGCCTTGTATGTGGAGGCTTTCATTCCATAGACCACCATACTCATCACCATAGGCAAAATAGACACCAGCGTTGAGCTGTATCCTTATGTCCACATAACCCGCAGAAGCTGAGGGTGATATGGTTACAGTCCCCACGTTAATGGTCTGTGCTGCAAGGAGATTGTATGTCTGAGTTCCACCAGTATAGTATACATACATTGCCCAGTTGCCTTTTGTAACGTACCTTGTCCCCTGAGCCCAGGCTGTTTCTATCTGATAGCAGGCTCTTGGCATAGGGTTCCAGCAAAAGGTTATGTGGCTTATTTCAAAGGGTCTGCCAGTTCTCGGATTTATAGGAGACATGAGGTTTGTGTCATAGAATACTTGCGGGTCATATTTGTAGATGTTTGCATAAGTACCACCCTTTACTATAACTGCGCCTATTGAGTTTGGAGAGGCAGACCAGTCAAAACCTGTTCCGCTATAGTTGGAAATGGTTATGTTGTTTGAATGACTGTCGGGAAAAGTAGCAGTGTATGTGCCGTTAGCTGGAGGGTCAATCTTATATGAATACACGTAAGGTATACCAGTATATGCGGTTGCCTGCTGACACTCAAAGCCTGCGTTACCAGATTTCCAGTCTGGCACAACTATGGGCTCAACAGATGCAGCATAAACAGCACCCCCAAATACATAGGCTAATACCATAACTAATGCGTAAAATAACTTTCTCATGGTTACACCTCCTAAAGTTTAATCTAATGGAGGTTGGAGTCTAGGCAATCCCCTTCACGAAAATTTCACGAAGGACTCACCCTCTAAACTGACATGTTTCCTCATCAATGGTAGAATACAGTGGCTTTACCCTTCCCTCTGGCGTTGTGTCCTCAAAGTCTCTGGGAACCCCCAGCTCCTCTATGCAGTGCACAAGGTCGTGGTAGAACTCCGCCACCTTTACAAGCCCTGTTATCTTGCCCACCTCGTTGAAAGCCCTTATCTTATCAGTAGCCTTGCCCTTGCCCCTTTCCACTATGGCACCTGCGTGTCCAAAGGAAACACCTTCCAGCTTTTCCTGAAACCTCCCTGCCACAAAGGCTGCGACGGGCTTGTTCCACCTGCCCTCTTTCCAGAGCCTCAGTATGGTCTCTGCCGCCTGCTCCTCGTAGGAACCTCCCACCTCACCCTGAATTATTACACCTTTAACGTTGGGGTCATCCGCTATGTTCTCAAGGGCGTCCGCAAAGGTGGTGCAGGATATGACATCTCCACCCAGAGCAAGAGCCATGTAAACTCCCCATCCCCTGCGCTTGAACATCTCGGCAGTGGTTGTGGTCAGACCTCCGGATTTTGAGAGTATCACAAGACCACCCTTCTCATAGGCTATGGAAGGGTTTTTGCCACCTATGGCTCCGATTCTTGCAGGAACCCAAGGGATCATACAACCAAGGGATGTGGGACCCACTATGATTGTTCCCCTCTCCTTAGCGTAGTGGTAGAAATACACCGTATCCCTTATGGGCACGTGCTCGGTAATTATGAATATGACCCTTATGCCCGCATCAACCAGCTCTATTACTGCGTCCTTGACAGAAGCTGGCGGCACGTATACTATGCCTGTGTTTATCTCCGGATGCCTATGCAGAGCCTCTCTTACTGTGTTGTATACGGGCTTGCCCGCCACCTCAGAGCCACCCTTACCGGGAGTGACGCCCGCCACCACAAAGCCCGGGTAGAGGGCTTCAGACTCCGCCACCACCTGAGAAGCTTCTCTTCCGGTTATACCCATTACTATTATTCTCGTTTTGTCGTTGAGGTAAACAGTGCCCACATTCCAGTTTTTTTCCATTTTTTTAACCTCCACAAAATTGTATGATTATTATATGCTACTTCTGGTCTTTCTGCTTCTGTTGTCCTCCAGCTCCTTTGCCTTCTTCCACTGCTTTTTTGATGCGGGCAAAAGGTATGGCCTTGACCCCGTGCTTCTTATATCTATAGCCAGTGCGGAGAGCAACTTCAATCCGAGGGCTATAAATGTAAACACAAACGGGACGAGAGATTACGGCATCATGCAGATAAACTCCTTCTGGCTTGAGAGATACAGGATACCCAGAGAGTGGATTTTTGAACCCTGCTACAACATTCACTTCGGTGCCATGGTGCTAAGAAGGTGTATGGATATCCATTCCAACATCTCCCTAGCAGTGGACTGCTACAACAAGGGAAGCAAGGCGAAGGGGCACGGTGCCTATGTGGAGAGGGTTTTCAGGAATTACAAAAAATACTACACTATGTTAAAATAGGTGAGATGAAAAGGAACTTTGTGGACCTCTGGGAGATAAGTCCTGAGGAAGGGTGGAGCATACTTCAGGATGCTCTTAACATAAAGAGGGGGTTTGACAGAGAAAAATATCTCCAGGGAAGGAACATAGCCCTCTACTTTACTAAGCCCTCTACAAGGACCAGGGTCTCCTTTGAAGTAGCCATAGCACAGCTTGGTGGAAACTCCATATTCCTCCATGAGGAGAGCCTTCAGGTTTCAAGGGGTGAGGACCTGAGGGATACTGCAAGAACCCTTTCAAGGTATCTGGATGGAGTTGTGATAAGGACTGACTCTCACAAAAAGCTGGAGGAGTTTGCCAGACATTCAGAGGTGCCCGTCATAAATGCCCTCACAGACATGGCACATCCCTGCCAGATACTGAGTGATATATTTACCCTTTATGAGACCTTTGGGGAAGACATGCAGAGTATAAAGATAGCCTACGTGGGAGATGGAAACAACGTATGCAACACATGGCTGGTGGGTGCAGGACTTTTTGGTCTGAAACTCTTCGTGGCAACGCCTGAGGGTTATGAGCCCAGCAGTCTATACTATCAGGCTGGTGAAGACCTCTGCAGGATAACAGGGGGAAGCATATACCTGACAACCAATCCTATGGAAGCAGTGAAGGATGCCCATGTGGTCTACACAGACGTGTGGGTGAGTATGAACCAGGACAGAAAGGAGGAAAAGCTCCAGGCTCTAAGACCTTATCAGGTAAACGCCCAGCTCCTCTCCTACGCAAGACCCGATGTGAAAGTAATGCACTGTCTGCCCGCAAGAAAGGGAGAGGAGATTACAGAAGAGCTCTTTGAGGCTTATGCTGACTTTATCTTCACACAGGCAGAAAACAGATTACACACTCAGAAGGCGCTTCTGAAGTTTCTCTTCACTCCACAGTGACCGTCTTTGCAAGGTTTCTGGGCTGATCCACATCAAGCCCAAGATAGTCTGCTATGTAGTAGGCAAAAAGCTGAAGGGGAATTACGGTGAGGAAGGGTGTAAAGTCCCCTTCCACTGCCGGCACCTCCAGCAGGCTCTCGCAGAGCTCTTTTAGCTTTGTATCTCCCCCAAAGCCTACCCCTATGACTCTGCCCTTTCTTGCCAGAACCTCCTCTATGTTGGAGATGGTCTTCTCGTATACCCTGTCTCTTGGAGCTATGGCAACCACAGGCATGCGTTCGTCTATGAGTGCTATGGGTCCGTGCTTCATCTCTCCTGCTGGGTAGCCTTCCGCATGTATGTAGGATATCTCCTTGAGCTTGAGAGCTCCTTCAAGGGCGATGGGATAGCTGAGATACCTGCCCAGGTATATGGCATTCTTGTAGTCCGCATACTTGAGGGCTGTTTCTCTGACCTTTTCTGAGTCTGAAAGTATCTCCTCCACAAGGTGGGGCACTTTGAGGAGGTTTTCCATGAGCTTCTCTCTCTTTTCTGAATGGCTGACCGCAAGTGCATACAGGACGGCGAGCTGCGCGGTAAAGGTTTTTGTTGCTGCAACCCCTATCTCCGGTCCTGCGTGAGTATACAGGCTATAGTCAGACTCCCTATCAAGGGCACTGCCTATCACGTTTACTATAGAGAGAAGGGTTGCACCCTTTTCCTTCATGGCAAGGGAAGAAAAGCGGGTGTCTGCGGTCTCTCCCGACTGGGAGATGGCAATAAGAAGGTCTCCCTCTCCCACAGGGCTGTCTGAGTATCTCAGCTCTGAGGCATACACCAGCTCAACGGGCACTCCTGCGTATTTCTCAATCCAGTATTTGCCTACAAGTCCGGCGTGGTAAGAGGTTCCGCAGGCAACCACCAGAACTCTCCTGTAGTCTCTGAGGTTTATGGGCAGTTCGTAGCTTCTTGATATGTAGCCCCTTATGGTGTCTCCCAGGGTTCTGGGCTGTTCAAATATCTCCTTTAGCATAAAGTGCTTGAAGCCCCCCTTCTCCGCAGACAGCACATCCCAAGGAACGTGCATTATCTCCTTTGTCAGGAGGTTGCCCTCAAAGTCGTATATGAAAAAGCCATCCGGTCTTAGGTCCACCACCTCACCGTCGTTAAGGGGTATCACATCTCTTGTGAAGGGCAAAAGCGCTGGAATGTCTGAGGCTATGAAGTTTTCTCCTTTACCTATTCCCACCACTAGCGGGCTTCCGTATCTTACCGCCACTATCCTGCCGGGTTCTCTCGTGCTTATTACCGCAAAGGCGTAAGCCCCCTTCAGCCTTTTTATAGCTTTCAGGACAGCCCTGAGCAGGTCGCCCTCATAATTCAGAGAGATAAGATGAACTATGGCTTCTGTGTCCGTCTGGGATTTGTAATCTACGCCTTGCCTCTGGAGCTCTTCCCTGAGCTCTCTGTAGTTTTCCACTATACCGTTATGAACTACCGCAAACTCACCCTTGCTGTCCACGTGGGGATGGGCGTTGAGCTCGCACACCTCCCCGTGAGTTGCCCAACGAGTATGACCTATGCCCGCAGTGGCTTTTAGCTCTTTTCCCCACAGGCTTCTGACAAGCTCTCTTATCTTACCCACCTTCTTCTCCACGTAGAGCCCGCCGTTCTCTATCAGGGCAATGCCAGCAGAGTCGTAGCCTCTGTATTCAAGCCTTTCAAGTCCCTGCAGAAGCACGAGAAGCGCCGGGTTTGAACCTGTGTAGCCCACTATCCCACACATGCCTAAAATTATAAGGCTATGGAGGAAGTCGTAGTAGTAGGTGGAGGTCTTGCTGGTTCAGAGGCAAGTTTCAGGCTTGCAAGCATGGGTGTTAAAGTCCTTCTGTATGAGATGAGACCAGTAAAGGGAACGCCCGCCCACAGAACGGGAAGGTTTGCAGAGCTTGTATGTAGCAACACTCTTGGCAGTATGGAGCTCACATCGGGTGCAGGGCTTTTGAAGGCTGAGATGGAGCTTCTTGGCTCTCTGGTGGTGGAAGCTGCAAAGGAGGCCTACGTGCCTGCGGGGACAGCCATGGCGGTGGACAGGGAGGTCTTTTCAGAATACATAACACGCAGAATATTAGAGCATCCCAACATAAGGCTCATAAGGGAAGAGGTGAAAAAGGTCCCCAGGGACAGAATCGTCATAGTTTCCTCTGGACCCCTCACCTCAGAAGCCCTTGCGGAGGACATAAGAGAGCTCGTGGGCTTTGATTACCTTTACTTTTACGATGCTATCGCTCCCGTAGTGGAGGCGGAGAGCGTGGACTTTTCTAAGGGCTTCTGGGCTTCTCGCTATGGAAAGGGAGGTGATGACTACTTTAACTGCACCCTTACGGAAGAAGAATACAGGGTTTTTTACGAGGAGCTTCTCAGGGCTGAAAAGGTTCAGCCAAAGGACTTTGAAAACCTCGTCTACTTTGAAGGCTGTATGCCCATAGAGGAGCTGGCAGAAAGGGGCTACAAAACGCTTCTTTTTGGACCCATGAAGCCCGTGGGGCTTGTGGACCCCAGAACGGGGAGGCAGCCCTTTGCAGTGGTTCAGCTAAGAAAGGAAAACAGAGAGGGGACTCTTCTGTCTCTGGTGGGCTTTCAGACCCGCATGACCTACTCAGAGCAGAAAAGGGTCCTCAGGCTCATACCCTGTCTGAGAAATGCAGTCTTTGTAAAGCTGGGTTCCATGCACCGCAACACCTTTATCCAGTCCAACAGAGTTCTGACACCTTTCCTCAACATGAGAAAGCACGAAAACATCTTCTTTGCTGGGCAGATAACGGGCGTGGAAGGCTATGTGGCCTCCGCAGCCACGGGCATATTGGCTGGCATAAACGCAGGAAGGCTCGCAAAGGGCAAACCCCTTGTAGTTCCCCCAGAGGAGACCATGCTTGGCTCACTGGTGAGATACATAACTGGTAAGGATGGCAGGCTTCAGCCCATGTCGCCCGTGCTGGGACTTCTGCCTCCGCTGGATGCGAAGGTAAAAGACAGGCAGGAAAGGAAAAATATGCTCGCAGAGAGGGCTATAGGGGTCATGCAGGAATGGGCAAGGCTCGTAAACGAGGATATAATTATAAATAGCCCCGCAACGGGACAGGGTTGAACCCCGCCAGGCCCGAAAGGGAGCAACGGTAGGCCCGCCGTCTCGGGTGCGGGGTTTATGTATCTGCAAGCTCACCTCTTAAAAACATATCGTAAGCGTTAAGGTCAAAGTAGCCATGTCCAGAAAGGTTAAAGAGAATAACCTTTTCCTCTCCCGTTCTCTTGCATTCAAGGGCTATGTCTATGGCCTTCTTTATGGCGTGGGATGACTCTGGGGCTGGCACTATGCCCTCAGTTCTTGCAAAGGTCAAAGCGGCTTCAAAAACCTCCCTCTGTTTGTAGGCTGATGCAGATATGAAGCCTTCCTTGTATAAGAGGCACACAAGTGGTGCATCGCCGTGGTATCTTAGCCCGCCCGCATGTATGGGTGGTGGAACAAAATCATGACCAAGGGTGTACATCTTTATCAAGGGCGTAAGCCCAACCGTGTCTCCGTAATCATACCTATATTCACCCTCTGTTAAGGTTGGGCATGCCTTTGGCTCCACAGCGATAACCTCAAGGTTTGGCCTTTCTCCAGTTATCTTATCCTTTAAAAAGGGAAAGGCAAGGCCCGCAAAGTTGCTACCACCTCCTATACAACCTATCACATAGTCTGGGTGGTGGCCAGCCATCTCCATCTGCATCTTTGCCTCAAGGCCTATTATGGTCTGATGTAATAGCACATGATTGAGAACGCTTCCAAGGGAGTATTTGGTGTTTGGCGTGGAAAGGGCCCTTTCAATGGCCTCGCTTATGGCTATACCAAGGCTTCCGGGATGCTCGGGGTTTTCATCGTAGAACTTCCTTCCCGCCTGAGTGAGGGGACTTGGTGAGGGAACAACCTTTCCACCCCAGGTCTCCATAAGTATTCTTCTGAAGGGTTTCTGGTTGTAGCTCACCCTTACCATAAAGACCTCACACTCAAGCCCAAAGAACTGGGTTGCAAAGGAAAGGGAACTTCCCCACTGACCTGCACCCGTCTCCGTGGTTAGCCTTTTTACGCCCGATATCTTATTGTAATAGGCCTGTGCCACTGCCGTGTTGGGCTTGTGGCTTCCCGGCGGTGAGACGCTCTCGTTCTTGTAGAATATCTTTGCAGGCGTTCCAAGGTATTCCTCAAGGTTTTTTGCCCTGTGAAGGGGTGTAGGTCTCCATAGGCTGTATATTCTGAGAACTTCCTCCGGTATGTCTATCCACTCTCTGTCTGACACCTCTTGCTCTACTATAGGCTCGGGGAATATGGCAAGGAGTTTGTCGGGACTTACAGGTTGACCTGTCTGGGGGTCAATGGGTGGGTCAAGGGGCCTTGGAAGGTAGGGCACTATGTTGAACCACTTTCTGGGAATCTGGCTCTCCGAGAGAAGATACTTCATCTGCTCCTCCATAGAAAAAATTTTAAGCAAGAGCTTTCCATATCACTCCTGCTATCTCCTCTTCAAGACCCTCCTTTCTCTCTAAAAGCCCTGCCTCTACCAGCAGAAAGACCCTTTCCAGCGTTCCCACAAAGACTGCCAGTGCATACTCTTTCTTTATCTTTACCATGCCTTCCCTGATGCCTTCTTCTATTAGCTCAAGGACTGCATCCTTTGGGAGGGGGCTGAACTCTTTAACATCCTCAGCCCTTAGATAGTGAAAGAGATCAAGGTATTTAAAGGCTGAGGGATTTTCAAAGCAGAAGCTCAAAAAGGTATGAACAGTAAAGTAGAACTTTTCTCTGTAGCTTATAGGAGACCGAACTGCAGAAAGAAGTCTGTTGTAAAACTCCTCAGAATAAAGCCCAAAAAGGCCAAGAACTATCTCATCCTTGCTTTTAAAGTGCCTGTATATGGCGCCCTCTGTTATACCCACCTCTCTTGCTATGTCCTTTATGGTGGTCTCCCTTATACCCTTCTCTGAGAAGAGCTTGAGAGAGGCGTCAAGAATTTTTTCCTTTGTCCCCTTTCTACGCATAGTAAATCCTATTATACAATAGGTCAGTGGAAACTTGCTCACCTTTATTCCCTTATAATCAAAGGCAAAATGGAAAGACTAAACCCATCCCAGGAAAGGGCAGTCAGGCACTTTGGGAGGCCTCTTCTCATCGTGGCGGGTGCGGGCTCTGGAAAAACAAAGACCCTTGCCCACAAGGTGGAGTTCCTCATAAGGGAAAAGGGCATAAGCCCCCAGAGGATACTGGCTATAACCTTTACCAACAAGGCGGGGAAGGAGATAAAGGAAAGGGTTAAAAGGGTGGCAGGAGTTGAGCTTCCCTGGGCTGGCACCTTTCATTCGGTGGCTCTGAGACTTTTAAAGACAAAGGGCAAAAAGGTGGGCATAAGCCCGGGCTTTGGTCTTCTTTCCGAAGGAGACAGGAACCAGTTTATAAAAAGGCTGGCTCATTCCATGGAAATAAAGCCAGAAAGTTTCAAATCTTACATGGCACATAGACTGGAAGACCTCAGAGAACCCTACGACCAGAGACTTGAGCCTGCCCTGCAGGAATACCTGAGGCTTTTAAAGGAGATGAACCTTCTGGACTTCAGCACCCTAATGCTTTATCTGAGGGAGCTTCTTGATAAAAGCCCAGAGGTAAAAGAAGGCTTTGATTTCTTGCTTGTGGACGAGTTTCAGGACACCAACACGGTGCAGTATGAGATAATAAGGCTCTTTGCAAGAGAGAACGTATGCGTTGTGGGAGACCCTAACCAGTGCATCTATGAATGGAGATATGCAAGACCTGACAACATAATCCGCTTCAAGGAGGACTTTAATCCTGATGTGATAAAACTTGAATACAACTACAGGTCCGCACCACACATAATCCATGTGGCAAACGCAGTTCTCTCTTCCTCCTCTGCCACGTGGAAAGAGCTGATACCGACCCTCATACCCACAAGGCAGGAAGGAGAAAAGCCCGTGGTAAAAAGGTTTGAAATAGAGGAAGAAGAGGCAGTATGGATAGCCACAAAGATAAAGGGGCTACTTCAGTCCCACAGACCATCCCAGATAGCCATACTGGTGAGAGTGGGCTACATAACAGAGCCCATTGAAAGGGCCCTGTCTGGGATGAAGGTTCCCTACAGAATAGTGGGTGCGGTGAGATTCTTTGAAAGGGCAGAAGTCAGGGACGCACTGAGTTTTTTAAAGGTCTTACTCAACCCACAGGACAGGCTCAGCTTCTCAAGGGCTCTGGGGGTTGCCACAAGGGGCATAGGGGAGAAGACCATTGAAGCTATCTTTCAGGCTGGTAAGGGCAACTGCCTTGCAGGGTCTCAGCTCCTTTTAAAAAGCCTTCCGCAGGCAAAGGCGATGGAGCTCTACAGCTTTCTCCAGAGACTCTCAAGGCTAAACAAAAATCTTGCAGACTATCCTCAGGCGCTGGAGGATTTTCTGAGAGATTTAGACTTCTGGGAGTATTTAAGAGAAAGCTACAAGGATGCACAGGAGAGAGAGGAAAACGTAAAGGAGCTTCTCAGATACCTCAGGCAGAAGCACTCGGAAGGCTACGGACTTCAGGATTTGCTGGAGGAGGTGGATTTTCTGAGCGGTCAGGAGGAAGAGGAGGGTTCTGTGAAGATAATGACCATACATGCCAGCAAGGGCCTTGAGTTTGATGTGGTTTTCCTGCCAAGGCTTGAGGAGGGAATACTCCCCCATGAGAAGGTTCTTGAAAGTCAGGAAGAGCTTGAAGAGGAACTGAGACTCTTTTACGTTGCCATAACCAGAGCAAGGGACCTTCTCTTTATGACCTACACAAAAAGCTCAAAGCCCAGCAGGTTTCTATCATACATCCCCAAAAACCTTCTTGACCTTTCCGCCTTTGCAAAGAAAAAAACCAGCTACATGCCCGAGCTCAGAAGCGTAAAAACCTTCAGGGTCGGGGAAAGGGTCAGGCACGAGCTTTTTGGCGAGGGGGTGATAGTTGCCCTTGAGGACTCAAAGGCGGTGGTGGAATTCAAAAGGGGCAGGAAGAGCATACACACAGCCTTTCTGAAGCCCGTGGTATAATTAAGCTATGACAAAGACAAAGGTTGCATGGAGCATAACCCATCAGGAGTTCACCATAACGGACTATTACTACTTTTCCATACTCCAGAGGGAGGCTGAGAAAAGAGGTCTCATTGTTGATGAAGTTGACAACTGGGAAAAGCTCTCTGAATATCACACCATAGTCTTCAACTACCCCGAGATTCCCTTTACAGAAAAAGAAGCTCAGGATGTGGAAAGGTGGGTGTGGGAGCTTGGTAAGAAGGTAATTCTGCTTGGATACTACAAAAACGAAGACCATATAGCGGACACCTGCAACACCCTTGCAAGAAGGTTTGGCATGGAGCTGAACCCTGACGAGGTGACCGACGAGGTGAGCAACCATCAGGGAGACAGGTATTTTGTGGTTAGCTCAAAGATAAGAAGGTATAACAAGAACGAGAAGAACGAGGTGACAGTAAACCGCATAATGCTCGCCTGCAGTGCTTCCATAAAGCCCCTCATGCCCGACATAAAGGTGGTGGTGCGTGCAGAAGACACCGCCCAGTCCAACATGGGGCACTATACTCTCCTCATTGCGGAGCAAATCGCTCCCACGAGCGGTGGATACTTCTGCCTTGCAGGCACATGCGTCTTCTGGGACAACTACTCCATAACACTCTATGACAACCTTGAGTTTTCCATAAACCTTCTTAGACACACTCCACAGCTTAAAGTGGAAGGTGGAAAACAGGTTATATTAGAAGTCTGAAAATATTTTTTCAGCGAGGAGGGATGCCATGGATGCCCTGAGAATGCTGGAGGAATTTCCAGAGCAGTTTAGAAGGGTAGAGTGTAAGAGCATCAAGCCTGAGGAATACAGTGGAATAGTCTTCAGCGGTATGGGAGGGTCAGGCATAGTGGGGGACTTCATGAGGCTTTTTCTGAGAGGAGACAGACCTGTAGTGTCCCTGAGGGGCTATGACCTCCCACCCTTCGTAAAAGAGGGCTGGCTTCTTGTCTGCACCAGCTACAGCGGAAACACAGAAGAGACCCTGAGCACACTCCAGGAAGCCCTGAAAAGGGGGCTAAAGCCAGTATGTGTAAGCTCTGGCGGAAGACTTAAAGAGATAGCAGAGAGGGAAGGGCTGATGCACATTCCACTGCCCCAGGGCTATCCACCGAGATATGCCCTTGGCTTTATGCTTTCAGCTCTCATGTGCCTTTTTGGCATGGATGAATCTGTGGAAAGGCTCAGGGAGCATCTTATCAGACACAGGGAAGAGATAAAGTCACAGGCTCAGGATATTGCCCGCTCCATGTTTACATACATCCCCATAGTTTACGGAACGCCTCTTACTGAACCTGTAGCCTTCCGCTGGAAAACGCAGATAAACGAGAACTCAAAGACCCTCTGCTACAACGCCTTTCTGCCAGAGATGCACCACAACGAGGTGGTAGGTCTTGACAATGCTCAGATAAGAAACCTCTGCACCTTTACCCTACTATATGACCCTATGGACAATGATAGGATTCTCAAAAGGGTTGAAATAACCCGTCAGATATTTGAAGACCTTGGCGTGGTTCTGAAAGTGTTGTCAGGAAAAGGGGAAAGCCTTATGGAAAGGCTTCTGTATCTCACATACCTCGGGGACTGGGTCAGCCTCTACCTTGCAGAGCTATACAGGCAGGACCCGATACCTGTCAGGGTCATAGATTTTATAAAAAGGAGCATGTTATAATTAGGCTCACTATGGAAATAGGCTGGCTCGTATTTGGACTGGTGGTTCTTACTGCTCTGTTTCTTGACCTCTTTGTCTTTCACAGGCATCCCCACAAGATATCCCTCAAGGAAGCCCTTCTGCTCTCCGCCTTCTGGATAGCCCTGGGTCTTGCCTTTGCAGGCTTTGTCTATTACACGAGGGGATACGACAGGACTGTGGAGTATCTGACGGGCTATCTTCTTGAGAAGGCACTTAGCCTTGACAACATTTTTGTTTTTATACTCATCTTCTCCTACTTTAAAGTTCCCGAGGAATTCAGACACAAGGTGCTCTTCTGGGGAGTTTTAGGAGCCATCGTTTTCAGGGCCATATTCATCTTTGCAGGTCTTGAGCTCATAAAGCACTTCCACTGGATGGTCTACATATTTGGCGTCATACTCATCATCTCCGCCATAAAGCTTCTGACCACAGAAGAGAAGGAGTTTCATCCAGAGCACACCCTTGTCTACCGAATAGCAAAGAAGATAATCCCCCTCAGACCTCACAACGGAGATGGCAGGTTCTTCATAAGGGAGGGTGGAAAGCTCTACGCAACCCCTATGTTTCTTGCTCTTGTGTTTGTAGAGAGCTCGGATATCATGTTTGCCATAGACTCGGTGCCAGCCATAATCGCCATATCAAGAGACCCCTTTATAGTTTACACATCAAACATCTTTGCTATACTGGGGCTCAGGTCTCTTTACTTTGCGGCTGCGGGTGTGCTTCCGCTCTTTCACTACCTGCACTATGGACTCTCCTTTATCCTCGGCTTTATAGGTGTCAAGATGCTCCTTTCGGACATTTACAAGATACCGGTGGAAGTTTCTCTTCTTCTCATAGGCAGTGCAATTTTTGTTTCGGTAGTTGCCTCCATAATAGTCAAAAGGGAAGAAAAGTCTTCTGAATGATTAGGGTTCTTCAGGTAGTGGACGGTCTTGGTTGGGGAGGGACAAAGGAACAGACATATCTGATAACGAGGGAGCTTTCTCTAAGGGGTATTGAGGTTCATGTGGCTCTCTCTTTCCAGTATGAGCTTATGGTGAGAAAGCTCAGAGAGTATCCCGTAAAGCTTCACTTCTTTGAAAACCACAACAGACTCTCCCGCCTCAACCTTGCAAACTACTACAGGCTCTGGAAGATACTCAAAGAGGAAGAATTTGATATAGTTATTGCCAACTCTCCCCATGCCCTTGACTTTGTGAGGCTATCCTTACTCTTTCTAAGGAAAAAGCCAAAGGTTATAGCTTACAAGAGGACGGGCAAGGGTTCCAGCCAAGTTTCCAAACTGCTAAAGTATTCAGTTGCAGACAGGATTGTGGTGGTGGACAGGACAACCCTTGAAAAACTAAGGCGTGAGGGCTTTTTTCCAGAGAGGCTCGTCTACATCCCCAGCGGTCTTGACCTTCAGAGGTTCAGACCCGTGGAAAAGGAGAAGGCCTTAGAGAAGAGAAAAGAGCTTGGTATCCCCCCAGACTGGAAGGTTTTTATAAACGTGGCAAACTGGAACCCAGAGCACAAGGGTCAGCCACTTCTGATAGAGGCCTTCTCAAGGCTGAACTGTCGTGACTGTATTCTCCTTCTCGTTGGTCTCCAGACGGATGACTACGCCCCGGAATACGCAAAAAGGTATGGGCTTGAGGGTAGACTTCTGGGGCTTGGCTTTAGAGAAGATGTGCCAGAGCTTATCAACATGGCAGATTTTTTTGTCTTTTCCTCCTATTTTGAAGGCGTTGCCGGTGCAGTCCTGCAGGCTATGGCATGCGGAAAGCTAGTAATATCAACTCTTGCTGGTGGTATAGCAGACTATGTTAAAGATGGTGAAAACGCTCTTGCAGTTCCTGTGGGGGACCTCCATGGGCTTGTGCAAAAGATGAGGCGTGCTCTTGGTCTGTCAAAAGAAGAATGTGAGAGTATTTCCAGAAGGGCAATAGAAACAGCCCGGGAGTATTCCATAGAGAAGACCGTTGACATGTATATTGAGCTATTCAGGGAGCTTCTGGGTATATCCTCAGCCCATCAAAGTAGTCCATAAAAGCCCTGTTCACATAAAGACTTCCATCCCTAAAGAGGAGAAGAACTCCAATATGGGGGTTTTCCCTCAAAAACCTTTCCCTGCTTTCGTCATCCATAGCAAGGAGGGCAGTCTCCAGTGCGTCGGTAATTGTGCAGTCGCTATAGGCTACCGTTGCCTGAACAAGGCTGTTTTCCCTTCCAAGGATGTGCCTTCTGAAGTAGTTGCCTCCTGTAGAAAGGCAGAGGTCTTTTGCGTTGTGGCCCTGTGCCAGTATGGAGTTGTCTACTGGATTAAAGATTGCCAGAAGCCTGCTGTGCCCCCATACCTTCATGTCTCCAGCTATGGACACAAAGCCCCATGGGGTTTTTAGCCTCTCGTAAACCTTCTGCACCGTATAACCCTTGCCTATACCGCCAAGGTCTATGGCCATACCCTTTTCCAGAAGGCAGACCCTGTTTGCCTCAATCTTAAGCCTTCTGTAATCTATCAGCTTCCTCGCCTCCTTCTCGCCGAGAAGTTTCTTTCTTCTATGGTTTATGGTGTAGCTACCCACGGTGATGTCAAAAAAGCCGTAGGTTGTCTTTGATACCTCAAGGGCTTTCTTTATGACCTCAAGGGTATCTTCGGAGACCTCCACGCAGCCCTGCCCTGCCTTCTGATTTATCGCCGAAACTTCAGAGGTCTGTATGTAATCGGATAGCTTTTCCTCAAGGCTTTTCATATACCTGTAGGCTTCGTATTCTCTGCCCTCGGGAAGCTCTATAAGGGCGTATGTGCCCATGAGGTGAAAAAGCCTTTCCTGAGAGAGGGCAAGGGATATAAAAAGCAGGAGAGCAAGTAGTTTCACCTCTTTCTCTGTTTTGCAGGCTTTTGTGGCTGTTGTGGTTTTGGCTCTTCCACAGAGACCCTTACCTCAAGGTCCTTTATGACAACCCTTGCGGGCCTTGCCCTGCCTTCTTCAAAAACAAAGCTGAGCATGGGAAGGTCCTGAAGTGAAGAGGAAAGGGTTTCATCCGCAAGAACACCACTTACAAAGCCCATTGCGAGCAGTGAAGGCTGAAGTATGAGGCTGGGCTTTTTGCTGTATTCCAGAACCTTCTTGAGGTCCTGATTGAACTGTGTCTGAACCTCTGCAGGGGGTCTTTCTCCAAAGTAAGCCATGTAAACATGAGAAGGCTGAAGAAGCTTGAGCCTTTCCCCAAGCCCGTCTCCACCCTTTATGTAGTAGGCTTCTGTTCCAAGGGTCTTCAGAGAGGCTACTAGAGATGCAGAAAAAAGGGCGCAGAGGTCTGAGGTTTCCATGTAAACCACCGCTATGCGGTTGTATCCCATATTTCTGAGCTGTTTTGCGATTTCTACGCTGGCGTTTATTCTGGAGTTTGCCCTCTCAGGTAGGAGAAAGGGGTTTACCTGCTGGGCAAGAGGAAATGTCATAAAAGACAGAAGAAAACCAAGTCCGAGCAAACTCTTTCTCATGCGGTCTATTATAATACATACCCGTGGAAGAACTGAGGGAAAAACTAAAAAGGCTGGAAAAGCTATCCCTTGACCCCTTCAAGCCAGAGGCTTTGAGAGAAGAACTGGAGGAACTGATGAAAAGTCTTCCCGAGATGAGCAGGGAGGAGCTGGAGGAGCTGGCTCTTTTCCTTCAGAAGTTGAAGATGCAGGTTGAGGAAAATTACAGGACATGCTTTGGATGGGTGGAGTTCGCTCTCAAAGGGGGGTTCAGGAGAGAGGTATGATATTCCTCCTCCTTATGCTTTTTTTGAGCCTTTCTTTTGCCCTGCAGGTGGAAGCCATAAACAGGCAATCCCACGCTCTCATTGATTATATGAAAAGGATTGAGGAATTCCCCCAGGTGCTGGAGGGTAGGCAGCTCAGGGAATGGCTCACAGAGGACAGACTACCAGAAGGAAGGCTTTTTATAAACGGCAGAGAGCTAAAGGATGAAGACATCAAATCCCTGATGGGAAACATGAATCTGGAGGCAGTTGAAGAAATCCTTTTTGTCAGGTTTGGCTGGACTCTCAGAAGAAGCAACATGCGCATGTATCCCAGCAATGCGGTCATCCACAGAGGAAATCCCAAGATTGATTACAACCAGTATACCCTTCTTGAACCCCTCACTCCTCTGGCAATTCTTCACAAATCAAGAGACGGAAACTGGCTCTATGTGCATGCTCCCTACATGAGAGGATGGGTCAGAAGGGAGGATGTGCTTCTGATAGAAAGAGAAAAACTTATGAAAGTGCTCAGACTGCCTTTTCTTGTTGTGTCAAGGGGTGGGGTGGAGGTTGAGGGTATCTTCTTTGGTCTTGGTTCAAAGCTCTACTACGAAGAGAAAGTGGGGGACAGATACAGGGTGCTTCTTCCAGATATGAGAAGGGTCTGGATTGAAAAACACGAGGGGCTTGAGGAGGGCTATTTGAGCTTCAGAGAGGATAGGGTAAGGTCAATACTTGAAAGCCTTCTTGGCACCGCCTACGACTGGGGAGGCAAGGAGGGAAGATGGGACTGCTCTTCTCTGGTGCAGAGCCTCTATGCAGTTTTTGGTCTTGAGCTTCCCAGAAACTCCTCCCAGCAGGCTCAGATAGGCAGGCTTGTGGCTGCAGGCTTTAAAAGCTACGAAGAACTTAAGGAGACTCTTAGAAGAATGCCTCCCTTCAGGACGCTTCTTTTTATGAAGGGTCATGTTATGGTATACGGAGGATTTCAAGAGGGTGAACCAGTGCTGTATCATGCAGTGCACAGACTGAGAAGAGAAGATGGTTCAGAATGGCAAATAAACTCGGTGTATAAAAACCTGTTGGAAAGGGACAGTCTGAGAAACATATATCGGTTGATAGTAGCGGTCAGAGTGCTTGATTAGAGCTCAAGAACCTCACCCAGTTCTGGTGTATGAGAACTAAGACCCAGTTTTTCCTTTATAGCTCCCCCGAAGACCTTCATTTTCTCCTCCTCTCCATGTATGAGAAAAACCCTTTCGGGTTTTCCAGCATAAGAAAGCCACTCCAGCAAACCCGCCTGGTCCGCATGGGAGGAGAAGCCGTTTATGGTAAAGACCCTTGCCCTGACTGCTATCTCCTCTCCAAAGACCCTGACGCTCTCCGCACCCTCTATTATCCTCCTTCCCAGCGTTCCCTGAGGCTGATAGCCCACAAAGACTATGGCACACTCCTCACGCCACAGGTTGTATTTGAGGTGATGAAGAACCCTTCCACCGTTCAGCATACCAGAGCCGGCGATTATCACGGCACCTGAGCCTACAGAGTTTATAGCCTTTGACTCGTCCACCTCCTTCGTATAGTGGAGGTTGGGTAGCTCAAAGGGGTTTCTCTGGAGGAAAACTCTGTAGGTTTCTCTATCATAGAATTCTGGGTGTGAGGTGAAAAGCCTTGTAATGCTTATGGCAAGAGGGCTATCAAGGAATATCTCACACTTGGGAAGCCTTCCTTCTTCATGGAACTCTCTCAGCACGTAGAGTATCTCCTGAGCCCTCTCAAGGGCATAGGAGGGAATTATCACATTTCCTCCCCTGCCAATGGCATACTGGATAGCCTGAAGCAGTTCTTCCTTTGATTCTTCAAAGCTCCTGTGATTCCTGTCTCCGTAAGTGCTTTCTATAAATATGTAGTCTGCAGGCGATGGGCTTTCTGGGTCGTGGACTATGGGTTTGTTCTTGTTTCCAAGGTCTCCAGAGAAGATTACCCTTTTGTGCCTCTTATCCTCATAGACCTCAAGCTCCACAAAGGCGGAGCCCAGTATATGCCCAGAGTCTCTGAGCCTCAGACTCACGCCCTTTGAGAGCCTGTAGTCTTGATTGTAAGGAAGCCTGACCCTGAAAAACTCCATGGCTTCCAGCACGTCGTATTCTTCGTAAAGGGGCGGTTCTGGCACTCTGCCTGTTCTCTGGAGCTTTTTAAGGGCGGTTTTGTAGTTTTCATACATGACCTTGCTGGCATCAAGGAGCATTAGCCTTGAGAGCTTTGCAGTTGGCTCTGTGGAGATTACCTTCCCTCTAAAACCTTCCTTCACCAAAACTGGAACTCTTCCACAGTGGTCTATGTGTGCATGAGTGAGAACAAGGTAGTCAATCTCTTTGGGGTCAAAGGGAAAGGGCTCGTGGTTTCTCCTTTCCTCAAGCCCCTGAAACATCCCGCAGTCAATTAAAAGCCTTACATCCCTTGCTTCCACATAGAAGCAACTGCCTGTTACAGTTTTTGCACCACCGTATGGGATGACTTTCATGCCATGGTCTGGAGGTACAGTCTGGCAACCCTCTGAGCCAGGCTGTTCATCCTCCTTATGTATCTTGCCCTTTCCTGCACAGAAAGCACACCCCTTGCATCAAGCAGGTTAAAGGTATGGGAACACTTCAGAAGCTGGTCGTAAGCAGGAAGCACAAGTCCCTCGTCCAGAAGCCTTTTTGTTTCCCTTTCATAAATCTCGTAGAGTTCAAAGAGCACCTTTGGGTCTGACTTTTCAAAGTTGTAGACGCTCCACTGATATTCTGAGGGCTTGAAAACCTCCCCATAGGTGAGCCAATGGTTCCACTTTATGTCATACACGCTGTCCACATCCTGAAGATACATGGCTATTCTCTCAAGTCCGTAGGTAATCTCCACCGATATCTCCTCCAGGTCAAGACCACCCGCCTGCTGAAAGTAGGTAAACTGGGTTATCTCCATACCATCCAGCCACACCTCCCATCCAAGCCCCCACGCGCCCAGAGTGGGAGATTCCCAGTCATCCTCCACAAACCTTATATCATGCTCCTCTGGCTTTATGCCAAGGGCTCTGAGGCTCTCAAGGTATATCTCCTGAGGGTTGTCCGGTGCGGGCTTTAGTATTACCTGAAACTGGTAGTAGTGCTGGAGCCTGTTGGGGTTTTCTCCATACCGGCCATCCTTCGGTCTTCTGGAGGGCTCCACATATGCCACGTTCCAGGGCTTTTTGCCCAGCACCTTGAGGAAGGTGGCAGGGTTCATTGTCCCGGCTCCAGTTTCTATGTCGTAGGGTTGCCACACTGCACATCCCCTCTCCGCCCAGAAGCGATGCAGGGTCATGATAATGTCCTGAAAATACATGGGGATTATTTTAACTCCTTTCTCACCCTCTGCAGAAGGTTATGAGCCAGCCTTGTGGGCTCGGGGATTCTGTAGATGGAAGTCCTCAAAACCAGCTCAATGGCAGTCTTCAGGCTTATCCTGTGCCCCACAGAGACATATACCGGTTCTGTGTGGTCCTTTGTCCTCAGGATTGCCCCTACCACGCTGCCCCTGTAGGTAAGATATGAATAGCTACCCCTTTTGAGTTCCGGCTCCTTTCCGTAGCCAAAGAGCCTTGTCTTTGCCACACCCACGCTCACAGAGTCAGTCTCCACCCCAAAGTGGGACGCTATCCCACAGCCTCTGGGATGGGCTATTCCCTGTCCGTCAATAAAAAATACATCCGGCTTTAACTCCGCCTCATTGTATAGACTTAGCATAAGGGGAAGCTCTCTGAAAGCCAGAAAGGTGGGGATGTAAGGGAAATCCACCACGCCTTCCACCACCTTCTGATAGACCACCTTCAGGTCCGGTAACCTGACTACCACGAGGGATGCCCACGCCCGAGTGGGGTTTTCTTTTATGCTTTCAAAGGTGAGGTCTATGCCTCCTATGAGCTCTACCTTCTGGAAGTCATCCCTCTGCAGGACTTTTCTGGCACACTCAAGCTGAACTTTTTCAAGCTCTTTGAGGTTTACATTCATCCTTCAGGTCTGTAAAATTGTAGCATGTCCCTCTTTGAAAGCCTTGAGAGGTTCCTTGTGGGACACAGGGGCATTCCAGCCCTTGAACTGGAAAACACGCTTCAGTCTATTCAGAGAGCCATTGAGCTGGGTGCCCATGTGGTGGAGGTGGACCTGCAGAGGACAAAAGATGGGGTCTTTGTGCTGAGCCATGATGATGACCTTCAAAGGGTCTTTGGTGTGAGTATAAAGGTGAGAGAGTCCAGCTGGGAAGAGCTCAGCAAGGTCCACAGAGATGGCTACAGACTTGCAAGGCTGGAAGAAGCCCTTGAGCTTGTAAACGGAAGGGTGGGTATGTTTCTTGAGGTGAAACATCCCGAGGATGCTAAGGCTGTGCTGGATGTGGTTGAGAGCTTTCAGGCAACAGGCTGGACTGCCATAATAAGCTTTTACCCCGCTGCCCTTGAGGCAGTGAGGGGCAGGATAACCACGGGGCTGGTCTACGCAAAACCGCCGGGGATGATTCCAGAAGCCAAAAAGCTCGGATGCACCTTTGTGCTTCCCAAGTATCCCCTCGCCACCCAGAAGGCGGTGGACTTTGCCCACAGGCTCAGGCTTAAGATGGTGGCGTGGACTGTAAATGAGCCAGAAAAGGTAATGGAACTTTTTGAAAGGGGTGTGGATGGTGTGGCAACAGACCACGTGGGGCTTATGAGAAAGGTCCTATTTTCCTGAGTTCTAAAAGGGTTAAAATTTTCTCCATGAAAAGGCTTACATATCTCATGGGACTTGCCATGTTGTTCTCTTGCACAAGCCAGAAGGCAGAAAAACCGGCACCAGTGCAGGACTGGTGTCCTCAGGGGCTTCAGGTGGGTGCTTATGCAAAGATAGAGGGCATTGTGGACTACGAGGACATAAACTGGTGCAAGATGGTTATAAAGGGCCCGCAGGCTACTACAGAGGTATACTACACACAGGACGGCACAAGACAGAGGGTAGTGCAGTATGCTGATAATGTAAGGAGGAGTGAGGTAGAAATAAGGCGCACAAAAGCAATCATGAGGATTTACGATAAAGATGGTAATCTTGTAGAGGAGCTTCAGAGCAGGGAACACTTCTGAGGGCTATATTTTTATTCCATGCTGGTGGACGAGTTTGATGTGGCGGTAATCGGCGGAGGTCATGCAGGCATAGAGGCGGCACTGGCGTCCGCACGCATGGGTGCAAAGACGGTCATGTTTGTTCTCAATGCAGACACCATAGGTCAGATGTCCTGCAACCCCGCCATAGGGGGCATAGCCAAGGGCATAGTGGTCAGAGAAATTGACGCCCTCGGTGGTGAGATGGCAAAAGCTATAGACCATACGGGCATACAGTTCAAGATGCTCAACACACGCAAGGGAAAGGCGGTCTGGTCTCCCCGAGCTCAGGCGGACAAAAAGCTCTACAGGGAATACATGAAAAGGGTCTGCGAAACTCAGGAAAACCTCCACATAAAGCAGGATGAGGTGGTGGACATCATCGTAGAAAACGGCAGGGTGGTCGCAGTCAGGACAAAGCTTGGACTGGAATACAGAGTTAAGGCGGTGGTGGTAGCCACCGGCACTTTCCTCAACGGTCTTATATACATCGGGGACAAAACCTTCCCCGCCGGCAGGGCATGGGAGCCTCCCTCCACGGGTCTTGCGGATTTTTACAGAAGGCATGACTTTCCCCTCTGGCGGTTCAAGACCGGCACCCCCGCAAGGCTTGACAGAAGAACCATAGACTTTTCCGCCCTTGAGCCAGCACCGGGGGACGACCCGCCACCCAAATTCTCCTTCTGGACAGAGCCTACGGGCACTTACTGGTTTGAGAGGGGCAAAAAGCAGGCTCTGTGCTGGATAACCTACACCACACCAAAAACCCATGAGATAATCCGCAAAAACCTGCACAGGACTGCACTCTACGGGGGTCTGATAAAGGGCATAGGTCCCAGGTACTGTCCTTCCATAGAGGACAAGGTGGTAAAGTTTGCAGACAAAGAAAGGCACACGGTCTTTCTTGAGCCCGAGGGCTGGGACACCATAGAGATATACCCCAACGGGCTCTCCACCTCTCTGCCGGAAGAGGTGCAGTGGGAGATGTATCGCAGTATTCCGGGGCTTGAAAGGGTGGAGCTCATACGCCCTGCCTACGCCATAGAATACGACATGGTCCCACCCACAGAGCTCTACCCTACGCTGGAAACAAAGAAGATAATGGGTCTTTTCCATGCGGGAAACATAAACGGCACCACGGGCTACGAGGAGGCAGCAGGTCAGGGCATACTTGCGGGCATAAACGCAGCCCTGAGAGCCTTTGGAAGAGAGCCCATATACCTGCGTCGGGATGAGAGCTACATAGGCATAATGGTGGACGACCTTGTGACCAAAGGAGTGATGGAGCCCTACAGGCTCTTTACTTCCCGTTCAGAGTTCAGGCTTCAGCTCAGGCAGGACAACGCCATTCTGAGACTTTCAAAGCTGGGCTTTGAGCTCGGACTGCTTACAGAGAAACAATATAGACTTGTCAGAGAACTTCAGAAGGAGATAGAAAGCTGGCTTGAGTTTTACAGGACTCAGAAGGTGGCGGTGGCGGTGGGCTCTGACACCAAAAGCTACACACCATCGCAACTGCTCACTGCAGAATATACCATAGATGACCTCAAGAACCTCGGCTTTGAGGTGCCAGAACACCTCTATGTGAAGGAAGAGGTGGAGGTTCAGCTCAAGTATGAGCCCTACATAGAGCGGGAGCAGAAGCTCAACGAAAGGCTGAAAAGGCTTGAAGGTATTACCCTCCCGCCGGATATGGACTATGACAGGGTGCCGGGTCTTACCAACGAGGCAAGGGAAAAGCTCAAGAAGTTCAGACCCATCACGGTGGGACAGGCATCAAGAATTGACGGCATAACGCCTGCCACAATAACCGCGCTGCTTGCCTATCTGGGCAAACTGGATTGAAGCATGTCTTTTACCACCTTTCCAAGCTCTGGAGGTTCCTACTTTACCATCCGCCAGAGAAGTTCGTAGTCCACTCCAAAGTAGGTATGAGCCGGCCTGTCTCTCATCCCCTTTACCTTTTTCCAGTTTTTCCATGATTTCTGACAGGGAAGGAAGTGTGCCTCTGCTTTCCATGCCTTAAAATATAAACTATGCTGGGCTACTATGTGGTTTTCATAACGGTGCCGGTGGAGAAGGGGCAGGAGCTTGCGGAGTTTATCATTCAGAACAGGCTGGGTGCCTGCGTAAACGTGGTGCCAGAGGTCAACTCCATATACTGGTGGAAGGGAAACATAGAAAAGGACAGAGAGAGCCTTCTGGTGGTAAAGACCTCCGCAAAAAAGTTTCAGGAGCTCCTTAAAGGTGTCAAGTCAGTGCACCCCTACACGGTGCCTGAGATTATCGCCCTTCCCATAGTGGCAGGAAACGAGGACTATCTCAAGTGGATAGATGACTCCCTTGGTTGAGTTCTCTCATAGCTGACGGTTCTTTCAAAACTTATAATTTCCCTATGGTCTGCAAGCACCAGCACGAGTTTTACACTCCTAGCACAGGAGCCCAGAAGAGAGTCCTTGTAGTCTTTCTTATCACACTCATAACCATGGCAATTGAAATACTGGCAGGTTATATCTTCAACTCCGTTGCTCTCCTTGCGGACGGAATTCACATGTCAACCCACGCCCTTGCCTTTGCCATAGCCTACATGGCTTACTTCTTTGCCAGAAGGTGGGCAAGGGAGGGAAGCTTTACCTTTGGCACATGGAAGGTGGAAGTGCTGGGAGCCTACACAAGCAGTATACTTCTTTTCTTCCTTTCCTTTCTCATACTTGAGGAGGCCTTTTCAAAGTTTGTAAGCAGAGGAGAAACAAAATACGACGAAGCTCTGCTTGTAGCTCTTTTGGGTCTGGGTATCAACCTTTTGAGTGCTTACATACTTCACGGTGGCCATCACCACCACGAACATCATGAACATCATGACCTCAACTTGAGAGGTGCTTATCTACATGTGCTTGCAGATGCCCTTACTTCCATACTTGCAATAGGGGGCCTGCTTGCTGGAAAATACCTTGGTCTGTGGTTCATGGACCCCCTTATGGGACTGCTGGGCTTTGGGCTCATAATCAGGTGGTCGCTGGGGCTTATGAAGGAAACCGCACCTATCCTGCTTGACAGGGAGGGCAGAAATCCACTCCTTCAGGATATAGTAAGGGCTCTTGAGGAGGACGGTGAGAGCAAGGTCTATGACATCCACCTTCTAAAAATCCATAGCAACCGTTATGCCTGCATAGTGGGGCTTGAGACCTATGGAAACCATGACCTTGAATACTATCACAGAATAATATCCCACTTTGAAGAGATAGCCCACATCACCATAGAACTCAGAAGCTGTGCCCGGCAGTAGTGAACAATTTAACAATTTTGTAAACAATTTTACGCAACTTCCAGAGACCCATCCCTCTGAAAGATAGTAAAATTAACCCTTAGCCAGCGGTGCAGGGCTGGCATGTTTTTTGCAATAACAAACTGCAGGAGGTTGAAGGATGAAAAAGGTGGAAGCCATAATCAAGCCTTTCAAGTTGGATGAGGTCAAGGATGCCCTGGTAGAGATAGGTATAGGTGGTATGACGGTCACGGAGGTGCGTGGCTTTGGTCAGCAGAAAGGACACACGGAAATATACCGTGGCACGGAGTATGTGATTGACTTTCTGCCCAAGGTAAAGATTGAGGTTATAGTCAGGGATGAAGAGGTGGAGAAGGTGGTGGAAACCATCATGAAAACCGCACAGACGGGCAGGGTGGGAGACGGGAAAATATTCATCATACCCGTGGAGGACGTAATAAGGATACGCACGGGAGAAAGAGGAGAGCAGGCAATATGAAAATCTTATAAAGGAGGTCCAACATGCCAAAGTATTCACCAGCGGAGGTGCTGAGCCTCATCGAACAGGAAGGGGTCCAGTATGTGGACCTGAGGTTTTCTGACCTTTTTGGTCAGTGGCAACACCTCACCATACCGGCTTACGAGCTGTCCCTTGATACCTTTGAGGAAGGTAGGGGCTTTGACGGCTCTTCTATAAGGGGCTGGCAGTCCATCCATGAGTCAGACATGCTTGCCTTCCCAGACCCCGCAACCGCCTTCATAGACCCATTCATGGAGCCCAAAACTCTGGTGATGATATGCGACATCTACGACCCCATCACAAGAGAAAGGTATGGCAGGGACACACGCTACATTGCCCAGAAGGCAGAGCAGTATCTCAAGCAAACCGGCATAGGAGACACCGCCTACTACGGACCTGAGGCGGAGTTTTTCATCTTTGACTCTGTGGAGTTTGGCACATCTGCCAACTATGCCTTCTGGAGGATAGACTCAGAGGAAGGCTGGTGGAACAGAGAGATAACCTCTTCTGGCTACAAGATACCCCACAAGAGGGGCTACTTCCCTGTGCCACCCCTGGATAAGGTCCATGGACTCAGGAACGAGATGGTCTCCATCATGTCCCAGCTGGGCATTGTAGTTGAGCTCCATCATCATGAAGTGGCAACCGCAGGACAGGGAGAGATAGACATTCGCTACGACTCTCTAGTCAATCAGGCAGACAAGCTTTTCCTGTATAAATACATAGTCCGTATGGTGGCCCACAAGTATGGAAAGTTTGCCACCTTTATGCCCAAAGTGCTTCCCAACGACAACGGTTCTGGTATGCATACCCACTTCTCCATATGGAAAGAAGGTCAGAACCTTTTTGCGGGGTCTGAATACGCAGGAGTTTCAGAAATATGTCTGTATGCTATAGGTGGTGTTCTCAAGCACGGACCAGCCCTTACCGCCTTTACAAACCCCACAATTAACTCCTATCACAGGCTTGTGCCCGGCTTTGAGGCACCAGTAAGGCTTGCCTACTCTGCAAGGAACCGCTCTGCCGCCATAAGGATACCCACTTACTCTCCCTCTCCAAAGGCAAAGAGAATTGAAATACGCTTCCCAGACCCCACATCAAATCCCTACCTTGCCTTCTCTGCCATACTCATGGCTGCCATAGATGGTATTGAAAACCGCATACATCCTGGAGAGCCCTTTGACAAAGACATATACTCACTGCCTCCAGAAGAGCTCAAGGACATACCTCAGCTTCCGGGCTCACTGGAGGAGTCTCTCAAGGCGCTGGAAAACGACTACGAGTTTCTCCTCAAGGGTGGGGTCTTTACCGAGGAGCTTATAGAAACATGGATAAGCTCCAAGAAAAAAGAGATAGACGAGATAAGGTTCATACCCCATCCGAAAGAGTTTGAGCTTTACTTTGACATTTAAGTAAAAAACCGCCCCGCCCTCAGTGCGGGGCAAAGGAGGAGATAGAATGCGTCGCGCAGGAAGTATTATACCACTACTTCTGGTAAGCCTCTCCTTTGCAGGGGAGTAGGCTCCAAAGTTGGACACTGGAGACACTGCGTGGCTTCTTGTGTCTTCCGCCCTTGTCATGCTCATGACACTGCCCGGTCTTGCCCTCTTTTACGGAGGCATGGCAAAGAAAAAGGACACCCTCAACACCATAGCCATGTCCTTTGTCGCCTACTGTATTGCGTCGCTTGTATGGTTTGCCTACGGCTACAGCCTTGCCTTTGGAGAGGATATTGGGGGCATAATAGGCAGCGCCAGCAAGCTCTTTCTGAGCGGTGTGGGAGTGAGCAGTCTGCAGGGGACTATCCCCGAGCTTCTTTTTGTCATGTTCCAGCTGACCTTCGCAGCCATAACCGTTGCCCTTGCCAGCGGTTCTTTTGTGGAGAGGCTAAAGTTCTCAGCGTGGGTGGTCTTTGTGTTTCTGTGGGTGAGCCTGGTTTATGTTCCCATAGCCCACTGGGTCTGGGGCGGTGGCTTTCTGGCAAAGGACGGAGCCCTTGACTTTGCTGGTGGAACTGTGGTGCACATAAATGCAGGTATAGCCGGTCTTGTGGGTGCTCTTATACTTGGCAGGCGGAAGGATGCGGTGCTTCTTCCCAGCAACCTGCCCCTTGTGGTGCTTGGTGCGGGCCTTCTCTGGTTTGGATGGTTTGGCTTTAACGCAGGCTCCGCTGTGGGTGCTAACGGGCTTGCGGCGGTTGCCATGCTCAACACCAACATAGCCACCGCAACTGCCGCCCTTGCGTGGATGTTCACCGAGTGGCTTCACAGGAAAAAGCCCACCGTCCTCGGGCTCGCCTCTGGAGTCATAGCAGGACTTGTGGCAATCACCCCAGCAGCAGGTTTTGTGAACGTGGTGGGAGCCTTCATAATAGGGCTTATCGCAGGAATTGTCTGCTACTTTATGGTGGCAGAGGTAAAGCAAAAGCTGGGTTACGATGACGCCCTTGATGTGTTTGGTATACATGGAGTGGCTGGCATAATAGGTGCGGTTCTTACCGGAGTCTTTGCAGACCCATCCATAAACGAGGCAGGTAAAGGGCTTCTCTATGGAAATCCGGGACAGTTGTTTATACAGCTGTGGTCTGTGGTGGTGACCATAGTATACAGCGGTGTAATGACAGCCATAATCCTCTTCATAGCCAGGGCTCTTACCGGCCTCAAGGTTGGAGAAGAGGAAGAGGTTGGAGGACTTGACAGGTCCCAGCACGGAGAAAGTGCATACAACATCTCATAAGGAGGTATAGACATGAAGAAGCTTGCTTTAATTACCGCAGTTCTTGGAGGCTTCAGCCTCAGCAATGCCCTTGAGCTAAAGACCGACTTTCTCGGCACCCTCAACATAAGCGGAGCCCTGACGGGCTATATGCTCCACAGCAACAACACCTCTGACACAAAGAAAACCCGTTACGATGTGGGCTCAGCCCTCATAAACATATCAAAGCCTGCAGAACCCTTTGGCTTTACCCTTATTGGCGGTGCCTATGCGACCCCTGTAGTGGGAGTGGGACTCTTAAAGACTTCAGACAGCACCGACCTGTTCAGTCCTCTTCCCGTGGCTTACCTTGAATACGCACCCATAAAGGGACTTTCCCTTCAGGCAGGAAAGCTACCCACCATAATAGGCTACGAGTCTGCCTTTACATACCTTAACAACTACGTTCAGAGAGGACTCATATGGAACATGCAACCCGTCATAAACAACGGTGTAAGACTCACCTACAGCACAGACCTCTTTACGGTAAAGGTGGGTGTAAACGATGGCTTTTATACTCTCAGCACAACACATCCAAAGCCAGCCTTTGAAGGAAGTATAGGAATAACGCCCATCAAGGACGCTTCCCTGTCTTTTAATTTTATAATCCCAGATAAAAGCTCAAGACCCAACGATACCGCCTTCCCTGCCAACAAGAGAGAGTTTAACGCTCTTGCCGCCTATACCTTTGATAGGCTCTCCTTTGGTATGGACTTTATGTATGTGGAAGCGCCCAGAGACGCTGAAGCTGGAGTGCCTGCAAAGGCAAAGGCAAGCGGAGGCTGTTTGCACTTCTCTTATGACCTAAAGCCCATTAAATTATCCGGAAGGGTGGAGTATGTAAAGGACAACTCGGATGCCGGAGGCATAGACCTTGTGGGTTTAGGGGATGGAAACAAAGGATGGACCTTTACCCTCACGCCTGCTTACCAGAAGGGTCCTCTCATGGTAAGGGGTGAAGTCTCTTATGTAAAGGCGGACAACCCCTTTACCTCAAACAACAAAAAGAGTCAGACAAGGCTGGGACTGGAGGTAGGCTTCCTGTTCTGAGGTGCCGCGCCTTGCCCCCTTCCCGGGGGTGTTTTTTAAATGTGATTGAAGAGTATGTGAGGTTTGTCTTATTAAACTATGGTAAAGGCGGTTCTTTTTGACATTGATGGAGTTCTGTGTATAAGGGACAGGCTGATAGAAGGTGCACCTGAAGCCTTTGAAAGGATAAAAAAACACTTTAGAGTAGCCCTTGTCACCAACACCACAAGGGTGTCTTCCAGAACAACCTTTACAAGGTTGCGGTCTCTGGGTTTTAAGGTTGAAGAGGAAGAACTTTATACAGCTCTGAGAGTCTCCAGGATATTCCTCTCGAAGAACAGCGCCAGCGCCTTTATACTTGCTACAGATGAAGTCATGGAAGAGTTCAGAGGTCTGGAAGTCTACCCCCTAAAATATGTGCTCGTGGCGGATGCCTATAAGAGCTTTACATACGAAAACCTCAACACAGCCTTCAGACTTCTCCTTGAAGGGAAAGAACTTCTCGTTTCTGCACCAAACAGATACTTTATGGACACTGACGGCAAGCTCTCTCTCGATGCAGGACCCTTCTGCAAGGCTCTTGAATACGCCTCAGGAAAGAGTGCAAGGGTGCTTGGGAAGCCTTCTGAAGACTTTTTTAGGATTGTTTTGGAGAAGTTAGATGTGTCATCAGAAGAAGCACTCATGGTGGGGGACGACATAGAATACGATGTGCTGGGAGCTCAAAGGCTTGGCATGAAGGGATGTCTTGTCAAAACTGGTAAGTTCAGACCAGAGGACCTGACCAAGGGAAAGCCGGATTTCCTTATAGATTCTGTGAGGGACTTGCCCCGTCTTCTTGGGTTGTAAAAGGTTTCTCTTTCAGAGCTATGATACAATAAGGATAATGAGATTTTCATTTTTTCCCTTCGTCATCGCGCTCACAGGTTGTTCAATGATAGAGGGCAGTCATGTGGTCTCCTGTGAGCCCGTGCTCGGCAGGGATGCCCTTAGACCTGCAGTGTGTGGCAAGTGCCACATAAAGGTGGAAGCGGGCAGACTTGTGATAACTCCCGCAGAGGATTGCCCTGCCTATCAGGTTTACAGGTGCACCACAAGGGATGGAAAAAGCTTTTTCATAAACAACCTTGGATGTAAGCCTTACGAAGAAAAGAAGTGAATGGAAATACTTCTGGCACCTGCCATTTTTCTTCTGACACTCCTTCTTGTATTAGCCCGGCCATGGGGTATTGGTATAGGCTGGTCTGCATGGCTGGGTGCAGGTCTTGCCCTTGTTTCTGGTCTTATAAGTCCTGAGGATATCCTCTACATCGCCAGACTAGTGTGGGACGCCACACTTGCCTTTGTGTTTCTTATATTCATCTCCATAATCCTTGACAGGGCTGGCTTTTTTGAGTGGTTTGCTCTGAAAGCCATACATATGGGGGGTGGGAAGGGAATGTACCTTTTCCTGTCCCTCATGCTCCCTGGAGCCCTCATATCCGCCATCTTTGCCAACGATGGCTCAGCCCTTATGCTCACGCCCATCATTTACTCCAAGATAAAGCACCTGAACCTTCCCAGAAGACACATACTCCCCTACATAATGGGTGCAGGCTTTATCTCTGACACAGCAAGCCTTCCCCTTGTAATATCCAACCTCACCAACATAATAACCGCCCACTACTTCCGCATAAGCTTCTGGGAGTATGCCTTCTATATGCTTCTGCCCAACGCAGTGTCCGTGCTGCTTAGTCTTTTGGTGCTCTACCTTTTCTACCGCAGAGACCTCATAAAGACGTACGATAAGGAGGTTGTCCAGAGCCTTCCACCAGGGTATGCCATAAGGGACGGCTTTATCTTTCGCATGGGCTTTGTGGTCACGGGGCTTCTGGGTCTTGCCTTCCTCTGCCTTGAGCTCCTTAGAATAGAGGTGCCTGTCTCTGTAGTGCTCGGGGGATGTGCTCTCCTTCTTGCTCTTTCCACTTTCAAAAACAAAGAGGTCAGACTGAAAGAAGTTTTTCTCTTTACGCCCTGGAACATCGTGTTTTTTTCAATAGGTATGTATGCAGTGGTCTATTCCTTCAAGAGGGTGGGCTATACGGACAGCATCTCTTGGATAATAAGGGAGCTTTCAGACTATGGAGAGTTGATTGCAATTCTGGGCACGGGCCTTTTGTCTGCATCCCTCTCTGCGGTTATGAACAACCTGCCAACGGTCATGACCATGAACATTGCCATATCAGAGGCTGGGCTAAGCGAGGAGCTAACCCGTGCCCTCGCCCTTGCCAACATAGTGGGAACCAACATAGGACCCAAGCTCACCCCAATAGGCTCACTGGCAACCCTTCTGTGGCTTCATGTTTTACGGCATAGAGGCATACACATAGGCTGGTGGTATTACATGAAGGTAGGCTTTGTGCTTACACCACCTGTGCTTCTCGGAACTCTCTTTTCTCTCTGGCTGTCTCTATGGCTTTTAGGGCGTGTATGAATGAGCTAACCCCTCAAGGTTCATTATATCTCTCAAGCCCACCACCTTTCCCACCACCATAACCGCAGGAGGCTTTACCTCAGGAGGGTTCTCAGAAAGCTCCTTCAGGCTTGTTATCACAACCCTCTGCCCAGAGGTTGTCCCCCTCTCTACAAAGGCAACAGGCTCATCTGGACTCCTACCCACCTCCATGAGCCTCCTTGCTATCTCCTGCCTGTTAGAAACAGC